>DASVOL010000153.1:0-3773 GCA_036383375.1 Bradyrhizobium sp.
CATGTGCTCGACCTGCCGCGCCAAGCTGGTCGAAGGCGAGGCGCCGATGGATCTGAACTATTCGCTGGAGCCGTGGGAGCTGAAGGCGGGGTTCATCCTCACCTGCCAGGCCAAGCCGTGCTCGGAGAAGGTCGTGGTCGACTACGACCACGTCTAGTTCTATCCGCGCGTTGACACTCTCTGGTGTCGCGCTCAACACTGATGTGACACCAAGAGGCCCGCTGCAAACGGGCCCGCGCACAGGGAGTTCGATGTGAACGTCAAGGCCACGCTATCGCCCGAGGATGTCGCACGCGCCTGCGCGGATGCGATGTGGAAGGAAGACGACGCCAGCAAGGGTCTCGGCATGGAGCTGGTCGAGATCAAGCCGGGGCAAGCGACGATGGCGATGACGGTGCTGCCGCACATGGTCAACGGCCAGCGCATCTGCCATGGCGGCTACATCTTCACGCTGGCCGATTCAGCCTTCGCCTTTGCCTGCAACAGCCGCAACGATCGCGCGGTGGCGGCGCAGGGCAATGTCACATTCATCCGGCCCGGCAAGCTCGGCGACCGTCTGGTCGCGACCGCGCGCGAGATCTCGCGCAGCGGCCGCTCGGGAATCTACGACGTGCGCGTCACCGCGGGCGACAGCGTGATCGCCGAATTCCGCGGACACTCGCGCGTGATACAAGGCACCTGGTTGCCGGACACGGACATCAAGGCACAATGATTTCGGGGGACATGTGATGGCAAAGCTCAACGTCAGGGATAGCGGCTATCACGCCGAGCTCGATGCGGCCGAACGCGCCTCGCGCGACGAGATCATGGCGCTGCAGACCGGGCGGCTCGCCTGGTCGCTCAAGCACGCCTATGACAATGTCGCGCATTACAAGAAGAGCTTTGACGCAGCGGGCGTGCACCCCACAGACTTCAAGCAGCTTTCCGATCTCGGAAAATTTCCGTTCACGGTGAAGACCGATCTTCGCGACAATTATCCCTTCAACATGTTCGCGGTGCCGCGCGAGAAACTGGTGCGGATCCATGGTTCCTCGGGGACAACAGGCAAGCCGATCGTGGTCGGCTACACCAAGGGCGACATCGATACCTGGGCTGACGTGATGGCGCGCTCGATCCGCGCCGCCGGCGGCCGCACCGGCATGCTGATGCACAATGCCTATGGCTACGGCCTGTTCACCGGCGGCCTCGGCGCGCATTACGGCGCCGAGCGGCTCGGCTGCACCGTGATCCCGATCTCCGGCGGCATGACCGAGCGGCAGGTGCAGCTCATCAATGATTTCAAGCCCGACATCATCACGGTGACGCCGAGCTACATGCTGGCGATCCTCGACGAGTTCAAGAAGCAGGGTCTCGACCCACGCAAATCGTCGCTGAAGTTCGGCATCTTCGGCGCCGAGCCCTGGACCAACGCGATGCGGGTCGAGATCGAGCAGGCCTTCGACATGGATGCGACCGACATCTACGGCCTCTCGGAAGTGATCGGCCCCGGCGTCGCGCAGGAATGCGTGGAGACCAAGGACGGCCTGCACATCTGGGAGGATCACTTCTATCCCGAGGTGATCGATCCCTTGACCGGCAAGGTGCTGCCTGACGGCGAGAAGGGCGAACTGGTGTTCACCTCGCTGACCAAGGAAGGCTTTCCGATCATCCGCTACCGCACCCGCGACCTGACACGGCTGTTGCCGGGCACGGCGCGGCCCGGCATGCGGCGGATGGAGAAGGTGACTGGCCGCTCCGACGACATGATCATCCTGCGCGGCGTCAACGTGTTCCCGACCCAGATCGAGGAAGCGCTGCTTGCGACCGACTGGTGCGGTGGCCACTTTGTCATAGAACTGACCCGCGAGGGCCGCATGGACGAGATGACGGTGCTCGCCGAAGCCCGGCCTGAAGCTTGGGACGGTGAAGGGCTGACCGCACATGCGGAGAAGGTCTCCGCCTTCATCAAGAACACCATCGGCATCTCCACCCGCGTTCGCGTCGTCGCCCCGGAGACGCTGGAGCGCTCGCTCGGCAAGGCGAAACGGGTTTACGACAAGCGGCCGAAAGAATAGCCTCGCGCCCGCAATGCAAGGGGTGCGGGGTTTCCATGGCAGACACGAATGAAGCAACCGCTGCGCAGATCGTGGCTGATATCCGCGAGCGGAGGGTAACGGCGGTCAGCGTCGCCGAGGCGGCGCTCGAACGTGCGGAGCGGCTCAAGCACCTCAATGCCTTCATCATGCTGAACCGCGACGGCGCGCTGGCGGCAGCGCGCGAGGTCGATGCGGGAAAGCGGACCGGCATGCTGGCCGGGCTTCCGATCGTGGTGAAGGACAACATCAACACGTCGGACCTGCCGACATCCGCCGGCACGCCGGCGCTGCAACGCGCACGGCCCGCGCGCAACGCGCCGTCGCTGCAAAAGCTGCTCGATGCAGGCGCTGTGGTCATCGGCAAGACCAATCTGCACGAGCTCGCCTTCGGCATCACCAGCACCAATCTTGCGCCGTTCGCGGGACCGGTGCGGAATCCATATGACACGAACCGGATCCCTGGTGGCTCATCAGGCGGAACGTCGGCGGCGATCGCCGCGCGGATCGCCACCTGCGGCCTCGGCTCGGACACCGGCGGCTCGACCCGCGTGCCCGCGGCGCTGACCGGGACCGTGGGCTTGCGGCCTTCGGTCGGCAATGGCGGCGCCGAGCGGCGCTACCACGACGACAACCAGGTGGTGCCGATCAGCCATACCCGCGACACCGTCGGCCCGATGGGACGCACGGTCGCCGACGTCGCGCTGCTCGATGCAGTCATCACAGGCACGCCGCAGGCCGCAGCCGTTCCGTTGCACGGTGTGCGCCTCGGCATTCCCGCCTGTTTCTGGTGCGGTCTCGATCGCGATGTCGAGGCCGTTACCCGCGCAGCCTGCGCCCGGCTCACGGCGGCCGGCGCGGTGCTGGTCGATGTAGACATGCCCGGCCTGTTCGAACAGAACGACAAGGTCTCGTTCGTGCTCGCGCTGCATGAACCGATCGCCGATATCCCGGCCTGGCTCGCCGCCTCCGGGATCGAAGGGATCACGCTGTCCGACATCGCGGCCGGCGTCGCCAGTCCTGACGTGGTCGGCGCGTTCGGCGCCATCACGGCGGATGCCTTCGGCGCCGCCTATGACGATGCGATCAAGGTGCAGCGGCCGGCGCTGCAGGCGATCTATGCCGCGTATCTCAGGGACAACAAACTGGACGCCATCCTGTTTCCGACCACGATCGCGCCTGCACCTGTGATCGACGAGAAGACCGGGTCCGGCGAGATGTCGGTCAATGGCGGCGAGCCGGTGCCGACCTTCGGCACCATGATCCGCAACACCGACCCCGGCAGCAATGCGGGCCTTCCCGGGCTGTCGCTCTATGCCGGCATGACGTCTGACGGCCTGCCGGTTGGGCTCGAGCTCGATGGTCCGGTCGGCAGCGATGCCAGGCTGCTCGGGCTCGGCCTGTCGATCGAAGCGATCCTGGGCACGGCATCGCCACCGCAGCTCTGACTTACCGGCCGTAACAAGCCCCTTGAATTGATCGGTCAGTCGATTAGTCATGGCTTGGGCCGCCTGGCCGCCACGATCCGCGCGCCTTGCGGTGCGCTTTTCGCTTCGCCCGCAATGACGAAGGCAATTGAAGGATTGTTATGGACCCTGCCACGATCGTCATCCTCGCCGCCCTGATCATCGGCCTGATCTATGGTTCGGTCGGGCTCGTCAGCGGCTTCTGCATGATGAGCGGCCTGCGCGGCTGGTGGGC
>DASVOL010000154.1:0-1765 GCA_036383375.1 Bradyrhizobium sp.
AGCGTAGCCGACGCCGGTTTGGCGACCGGCAGCTCGTCGAAATTGATCACCGCGGCATCGGTCGAAATCGCCTGGGTGTAGAGGCCTTCGAACTTCAGGGCCGGTTCGATCTGCTGCGGCACGTTCTTGCTACCCTTGTCCCACCACGTCTTGTGCTCGTGCAGCCAGCGCGTGAACAGGGCTTCGGAGGTAACGATGACATGGGCTTTCGGTTCGACAAAGCTGCCGTCGGCGCGCTTTTCGCCGATCTTGCCGCCGTCCCTGCCCTTGTCCGCATCGAAGCGGAGGCCGTCCAGCATGCCGAACCCCATATCGCCTTTATATAGAGTGTCGAGATTGAGCTGCGCGGGCGCAAAGCCCGGCCGGGCGGGCTGGGACAGGATGGCGATCAGTTGCCCCTTCAGCTCGTCGCGCGCGGCCGCCTCTGCCTTGTCGACAGCCTCATTGATCTTGTTGTCGTTCGACAGCTTGGCGAATTTGGCGATCGCGGCGTCGCGCGCGGCGATGTAGCGGTCCTCCGGCGACGCGGCGCGGGCCGGCGAAAGGACCAGGAACGGGGATAGGACGAGGGCAAGGCGGAAAATAAAATGCATGCCCTGTGGTCGCCCGCAGGGCATGCAAGGTTCAAGGTCACGGGTACTACCAGCATATCCGCCGCCGACAGGCCCTCTGCCGGCACCGAATCTCGTCAGGGCTGGCCGGTCAGACCACCCTCGTCAGACTGCCTCGGTCAGGCCGCCTTGGATTTCGCCACGTGGGTGGCAATCGCGTCCATCAGCGCCGGCGACAGGCAGTCATAGGGCTCGAGCCCAAGCTCCTTCAGCCGCGACCTGATTCCGGCCATATCGGCCGGCTTGACCCCGGACTCGATCACGGAGGAGACGAAGGCGGCGAACCCGGGCGCAGCCGAGCCGGACTCCTGGAACAGCTCCGGGTGGATGAAGTCGAGGCCATAGAACGGATGGCCCTTGTTCTCGATCCGGCCGTACATGTGCGTGCCGCAGCCGGTGCAGGCATGGCGCTGGATCACCGCAGCCGCGTCGACGATCTTCAGCTTGTCGCCGTTCTCCAGCACGGTGACGTTCTCGCGCGGCACGACCGCGACCACCGAGAAGGTGGCGCCCGAAGGCTTCCAGCATTTGGTGCAGCCGCAGGCGTGGTTGTGGGCGACATCGCCCTTGACCCCGACCTTGACCTTCTTGTCCGCGCATTTGCAGACCAGTGTGCCGCCGGCAAAACTGCCGGAGCCTTGCTTGACGCCGCTGTCGACTGACGGGTGGATATGAACAGTCATTGACCTATCCTCCTAGTGCTTGGTGTTTTGATTTTAGAACACGACGACCGAACGGATCGATTTGCCCTCGTGCATCAGGTCGAAGCCCTTGTTGATCTCGTCGAGCTTCAGCACGTGGGTGATCATCGGATCGATCTGGATCTTTCCGTTCATGTACCAGTCGACGATCTTCGGCACGTCGGTGCGACCGCGCGCGCCGCCGAACGCGGTACCCTTCCAGACCCGTCCGGTGACGAGCTGGAACGGCCGGGTTGCGATCTCCTTGCCGGATTCCGCGACGCCGATCACGACCGACACGCCCCAGCCGCGGTGGCAGGCTTCCAGCGCCTGACGCATCACGTTGGTGTTGCCGGTGCAGTCGAAGGTGTAGTCGGCGCCGCCGTCGGTCAGACCCACCAGGTGCTGGACGATATCGCCGCTCACCTTGGTCGGGTTGACGAAATGCGTCATGCCGAACTGGCGGCCCCAATT
>DASVOL010000155.1:0-6647 GCA_036383375.1 Bradyrhizobium sp.
ATCGCGTCCAATCAGGAATGGCGCGAAACGCGCCCCGCCCAGTTCTCCTGCGCAGAGGCCGATCTGATCGCCAAGGTCCGCGAGGTGCTCGCGCGCCACGACGTGAACTGGGGATAGCTGGTTTGTCGTGCGCGGGCTTGACCCGCGCATCCATCTTCAAAAAGATGGCGCGGCAGCAAGAACCGGCAGACGATCGGTTTGCGCGTCAACAACAACCAGGGAGTTATTCCGATGCCCGAGATCACCGTGAGCATGGCCGCCGGCCGCACCGACGAGCAGAAGGCCGGCATGATGCGCGACATCACCCAGGCGTTGGTCAAGAACCTCGGCGTCGACGCTGACGCCGTCGTGATCCAGATCAACGAAGCGCCGCTGCATCACAAGATGAAGGGCGGCAAGACTTTCGTCGAGCGCGCCGCTGCAGCGAAGAAATAGCTCCCATCTCTCCACGGGTCGTCCCTGCCTTGTGCGCAATTGCGCACTGGAGCAGGGACCCATAACCACCGATGCCGGTTGTTATGCTCGCTGGGGCTCCAGCCATCGACCAACTGAAATTCGTGGTTATGGGTCCCGGGTCGCGCTTCGCTTGCCCGGGACGACAGTCGTTTTGAGGTGCCAATGGACGCACGCGAGTTTATCAAGATCGGCATGAGCGCCGAACGCATGCTGGTGGTGCCGCCTGAGCGCACGGTCGGGCATTTCGTGCCGGGCATGCCGATGGTCTATGCGACGCCGATGATGATCCTCGAAATGGAGATGGCGTCGGGCGATGCCATCCGCGGTGCGTTGCAGCCCGGCTGGGTCACCGTCGGAACCGAGGTCGATATCCGCCATCTCGCCGCCGCGCTCGTCGGCGCCACGGTGCGGACCACCGCAAAAGTGATTGCGGTCGAACGCCGCGTGATCCGCTTCGCGGTCGAGGCGTTTGAAGGCACGCGCAGGCTCGGCGAAGGCCGCCACGCGCGTGGTCTGATCAATGTCGAGAGCTTTAACAAGCGGCTCGCGGGGACGTCGGGTCAGGCGCAGTAAGCGAAACGCCCGACGCGCACCGATCCACTTGTTCCTGAGGTGCGCGCCCTTGCGCGCCTCGAAGGATGGCCGCGGGCCGTGCACCCTTCGAGGCTCGCTGGCGCGAGCACCTCAGGATGACGGGTCTGTTAGCGCCTTACTTAGCCAATTCCTTCGAGCGCCGGGTCGCGGCCGCGATGGCGCGGGTCATCAGCGGCTGTAGGCCGTCATTGGCCATCAGCACCTCGAGCGCGGCAGCGGTGGTGCCGCCGGGCGAGGTGACATTCTGCCGCAGCGTCGCTGATGGCAGATCCGAGCGATGCAGCAACTCGCCGGAGCCGGCGACGGTCGCGCGCGCCAGCGTGGTCGCGAGCTGCTCGGGCAGCCCGGCCGCGACGCCGGCGCGGGCCAGCTCCTCGGCGAGCAGGAAGATATAGGCCGGGCCGGAGCCGGAGACCGCGGTCACCGCGTCCATCAGGTTCTCATCGTCGACCCATTCGACCAGCCCGGTCGCTTTCAGCAGCGCATCGGTCATCGCGCGCTGCGCGGCGGTGACGCGCTTCGACGGCACCGCGACGGTGATGCCGCGGCCGATCGCCGCCGGTGTGTTCGGCATCGCGCGCACCACCGCGCCGCCAAGCACGTCTTCCAGCGCCGACATCGTCGTGCCGGCCATGATCGAGACCACGAGGGTTGACGGGCCGACGAGCGCCTTCAGCGCAGCGCCGGCGTCGCGGAACGATTGCGGCTTCACCGCGACGACCAGCGTGTCGACCGTACCGAGATCCGTCGCCCGCGGATTGAGCCGCACGCCCTTGGCGGCAAGCGCGGAGATCTCGGGCGAAAGCTGCGGATCGATCACCGCGACTTGCTTCGGCGAGAGGCCCTGCGCGAGCCAGCCGGTTAGCATCGCGCCGCCCATCTTGCCCGCGCCTGCGAGCGCGATGGTGCCGGATGTATTCGTCAATGCGCTGCTTGTGTTCACAGGTGGCTCCGCAAACTCTGTGTCGTCCCGGCGAAAGCCGGGACCCATACACAGGCGGTTCTAGTGAAGCGAAGGGCGGGCGACAAGCAGTATGCGTGAGCCCCGCGGCCGCGGAGTATGGGTCCCTGCGTTCGCAGGGACGACACCGAACGTGTGGACGCGCTGGATTGAGACCCTTACGCCTCGCCCTCGGTATCGAACATCGCCGCAGCCATCGCCTCGGCGGTCGACTTGCCGGCCCACACCACGAACTGGAACGCCGGATAGTAGCGCTCGCAGGCGTGGATCGCGTTGACCACCATGGCCTCGCATTGCGCGGTGGAGGCGGTGAGGCCGCCGGGCAGCACCAGCGCCTGGCGATGCATCACCATGCCGGTGTGGGTCCACAGATCGAAATGGCCGACCCACAATTGTTCGTTGATCGCGGCGACCAGCCGCTGTACCTCGGCGCGCCGCGCTTGCGGCATCTTCATGTCGAAGGCGCATGCGAGATGCAGCGCCTCGATCTCTCCCATCCAGGTGAAGGAGAGCTGATAGTCGATCCAGTCTCCCTTGGAGACGATCGTCACCTCGTCTTCGCCGGAACGCTCGAACGCCCAGTTGTTGTCGGTGGCGATATCCTCGACCACCGCAAGCGGGTTGTTCCGGGAATCGATAATGCTTTCGAGGAGGGACATGCCGTCTCGGACCTTGTTCTTATGATCGCTTGATACGCACACGGAAGCCGGCACTTGCGACATACTGCGTCGTGGCCGAGTGCAGTTCCCTGACCGGGCTTCCGGATGCCCCTGGACCTGACGCCGATGAAGTGATGTGATTTGCGGAATCCGCGCAACCGCACGCCGAGTCCGTCCACAGCCAAAGCGCGCATCGTCCACAGCTGATCTCCGCCACACTTGTGATTTTGCGAACAAATCGGAATCTAGGCGTTCGCGTAACAGTTTATTAACCATTTGCCGGCGCCTCGCCGCGCGCGTGAATCAGCCTTTCAGGCGCTGACATCTCTCTGCAAGAGCCGCGGCGCGCTCATGGGGACATGCCGTTTCCCCATGCCAAAGGTGCTTGCCCCGCTGTCGCGGTTTGGTCATATTTCGTCTCAGGCACGTCCATCCCGGGCGTGCCGATGTTCTCAGGGCGGGGTGAAAATCCCCACCGGCGGTAAAGGGCGATGAGCCCAAGCCCGCGAGCGCCTTCTTCCGTGAAGTCGGGAGAAGGGTCAGCAGATTCGGTGCAATTCCGAAGCCGACGGTTACAGTCCGGATGAAAGAGAACGGTTGCGGCAGCCAACGCGATTTTCGCGTGGGCTTGTGTCGTTGTCCGTGTGCCCTGATTCTGGTCCTGAAAGAGGAAAGCCATGAATCAGATGTTGCAAGACGCTGAAGTCCAGACCTCCCAAGCAGAAAGTGTTGCCGATACGCCGGCCCATCCGCCGGCGCCGGAGCATCCGCACTTCGCCAAGCCGCAGCGCGTTGCCTTCGTGCAGTCGTCCTGGCATCGCGATGTGGTGGAAGAGTGCCGCATCTCCTTCCTGAAGGAGATCGAGGCGCGCCACATCACCAATGTCGACGTGTTCGAAGTGCCGGGCTCGTTCGAGATCCCGCTGCATGCGCAGCTGCTGGCGAAGACCCGCCGCTACACCGCGATCGTCGCGGCCGGTCTCGTCGTCGATGGCGGCATCTACCGCCACGAATTCGTCGCCGATACCGTAATCAAGGCGCTGATGGATGTGCAGTTGCGGACCGAGGTGCCGGTGTTCTCGGCGGTGCTGACGCCGCAGCAATTCCACGAGACCGAGGTGCATTACGACTTCTTCCGCAAGCACTTCGTGATCAAGGGGATCGAGGTCGCGGAGGCCTGCGCCAACACGCTGCTCAGCCTCGAACGGCTGCGCGGCCAGGTTGCGGCGGGAATACCTGGTTGACGCGTCAATAGTTCAAGGCCCGACGCAAAAGCGATTCCGGCATGCGTGCCGGGATCGCTCTCGCAGCCCGCGTGTTCGGTTATGCTCGCCGGCATAAACGGAACGCGCGGGAGGCGCCCATGACCGAACGACATTCTTCCGACTGGCTCGGCCTGTCGGGCCGCGTTGCCGTCGTCACCGGCGGAGGCGGCGGCATCGGCCGTGCTACCGCGGTCAGTTTCGCGCGCGCCGGCGCCAGGGTCGCAGCCCTCGATCGCGACGAGCGCGGGCTGGCGGAGACCAAGGCAAAGCTGCGCGAGTTCGGCGACGGTCATCTCGTCGCAAGCTGTGACACGACCAGTGAGGACAATGTCGCGGCGGCCGCCGACGCCGTCGCGCGCACGCTTGGTCCTTGCGACATCCTCGTCAACACCGCAGCGGTGCTGCGCCCCGGCGGGCTCGACACGCTGCCGCTCGCCGAATGGAACGCGGTGCTGGCGATCAACCTCACCGGCTATTTCATCTGCGCGCAGGCGTTCGGTCGCCAGATGCGCAAGCTTGGGCGCGGCAGCCTCATCCATGTCGCCTCGATCGCCGCCAGCAATGCGCAGGGGCAGAGTGGGGCCTACAGCGTCAGCAAGGCCGCCGTCGTGATGCTCTCGCAGCAGCTCGCCGCCGAATGGGGGCCGCACGGCATCCGCAGCAATGTGGTCAGTCCCGGCCTCGTCGTCACGCCGATGAGTCAGGCCTTCTACGATACGCCCGGGGTTACCGAACGGCGCACCGCCGTGGTGCCGATGCGCCGGATCGGCGCGCCGCAGGACATGGCGGACGCGACCCTGTTCCTGGCGAGCGACAGGTCGTCATACGTCAATGGCGAGGAGATCATCGTCGATGGCGGCTATGCGCGGACGCTGATGAGCCACGTGCCGCGGCCGGGGTTTTGAGAAAGCGGCATCCGCAAACTCAGTGTCGTCCCTGCGAAAGCAGGGACCCATAACCACGAGTGTCTGTTGTTGCGTAGGCTGGGGCCACAGGTTTGCGCCGTAACGCAATCCTGTGGTTATGGGTCCCGGCTTTCGCCGGGACGACAGTGGGGCTTAATCGAACAGGCTCGACACCGACTCTTCCGCAGCGGTGCGGCCGATCGCTTCGGCGATCAGGCCGGCGATCGAGATCTGGCGGATGTTCGGCGCCTTGTTGACGGCTTCGGTCGGCAGGATCGAGTCGGTGATGACCAGTTCCTTCAACCGCGACGAGGCGATGCGTGCGGCAGCGCCGCCGGACAGCACGCCGTGGGTGATGTAGGCCGAAACTTCCTTGGCGCCGTGCGCGATCAGCGCCTCGGCCGCGTTCACCAGCGTGCCGCCGGAATCCACGATGTCGTCGACCAGAATGCAGTTGTAGCCGGCGACGTCGCCGATCACGTTCATCACCTCGGACTCACCGGGGCGCTCGCGGCGCTTGTCGACGATCGCAAGCGGGGTGTTGATGCGCTTGGCGAGGCCGCGGGCACGCGCCACGCCGCCGACATCCGGCGACACCACCATCACCTTGGCGAGGTCGAACTTCTCCCGGATATCGCGCACCATCAGGGGCGCCGCGAACAGATTGTCGGTCGGGATGTCGAAGAAACCCTGGATCTGGCCGGCGTGCAGGTCGAGCGTCATGACGCGGTCGACGCCGGAGTGCGAGATCAGGTTGGCGACGAGCTTGGCCGAGATCGGCGTACGCGAGCCGGACCTGCGATCCTGCCTGGCGTAACCGAAATAGGGCACCACCGCGGTGATACGGCGCGCCGAGGAACGGCGCAGCGCGTCGGTGATGATCAAAAGCTCCATCAGATTGTCGTTGGCCGGATACGACGTCGACTGAATGATGAACATGTCCGAACCGCGGACGTTCTCCTGGATCTCGACGAAGATCTCCATGTCGGCGAAGCGCCGGACCACGGCCTTGGTCAGTTCGATGCCAAGGCCCTTGGCGATATCCTGCGCCAGCGCAGGATTGGAGTTGCCGGCGACGAGCTTGATTGATCCGTTCTTTGCCGACATCGATGCTTCCCCCCGCGCCTTGCTGGATACGACGTTCAGCATCTCAAGTCCTTACAGAACCGGCGGGTTTTCGGTGCGCGAGGGAATATCAGGCAGGCGGCGCCGCTGGCAACCCATTAGGCGCTTCGGCCCACCTTTTCCTGGGCAAAAAGCGCCTTTCCCCGGAAGATTCCGGGGGTTAGTTGGCGGAATAGCTGAGTGCCACGGTCTCTGGCACTGCGGAGGCCGGGGCGCTCACCATCGCGGGCCCACGGAGCTCCGGTGCCGGGGCGGGCGCCGGGCCGCCATTGATCATGCTGGACAGGCCGCTGAGGCCGGCCTGGGCGATCCTGCGCAGCACCAGATCGTCGGCGGCGGCCCAGGCGTCGCGGCCGGCCTTGCCGGCGGGCTCTTCGCCGGACAGCCGGAGCGCGCGTTGCTGATTGCTGTCGTAGACGTCCCACACCCACGCGATCATGGTGCGGCCGCGCACCACCTGCGCCGAGAGATAGCTGCGCACGCGATAGGCCGCGGTGGCCTGGCGCGACACGATCGACAGGCTGCGCAGCTTGGATTCGCTGTCGAGCACGCCGACCATGCGGTCGAATACTTGGGGCGGCGGACCGTCGATCGATTCGAATGCGACGGTTGCGCCGCCGCTCGCCGGCGTCGCCATGGCGTAGGAGTCGGCCACGTTGCCGCCGGCCGCGCATCCGCCAAG
>DASVOL010000156.1:0-1630 GCA_036383375.1 Bradyrhizobium sp.
AGGATCTTGCGCCATTCGGCGAGGTCCTTGCCGGCGAACACCTCGTCGAAGATCTTGATCAGCTCGACCGAGCGGGCATGGCGGTCCGCCTTGGTGGCGAAGCGTGCGTCGGCGACGAGGTCCTCGCGGCCCATGCAGCGCGCCAGGGTCGGCCACTGCCGGTCCTCGTTGAGCAGCGACAGGATCAGCCAGCGGCCGTCCTTGCACTTGTAGTGGTTGGTAACGGCGTTGAGCGCCTCTTCGCGCGGCTTGCGTTTCTTGAACTTGGCGCCGACGAGCTTGGCCTGTGCCAGCACGCCGTTGGCCCAGATGCCGTTGGCCATCAGATTGGTCGAGACGTGCGAGCCCTTGCCGCTCTTCTCGCGCTGGAACAGCGCGGTGACGATCGCGCCGTAGAACGCCATCGCGCAGGGATGATCGCCCATGCCGGCGACCGAGCGGGCCGGTGTGGTGTCCTCGTCGGCGCGCACCAGATCCATCAGGCCGGAGCGGGCCCAATAGGCGTTGGAATCGAAGCCGGGCTTGTTGGCTTCTTCGCCCTTTTCGCCGTAACCGGTGAAGGAGGCGTAGATCAGCCGGTCGTTCAGATGGGCGAGATGATCGTAGGTGATGCCGAGCTTCTGACGCACCTGCGGCGGCATGTTGGTGATGAACACGTCGGCCTCGGCGACAAGCTTGTAGAGCACCTGCTGCGCGTCAGGCTTGGTGAGGTCGAGCGCCAGGCTCTTCTTGTTGCGGGCCTCGAGCATCCACGCGAAATTGTGTTCGCTTGCGGGATAGCCGGGCAAATTGGGCAGATTGCGGTAGGGGTCGCCGGCGCCAGGCGGCTCGATCTTGATGACGTCGGCGCCGAAGTCGGACAGCACGGTGGCGGCCGCGGGCGCCGCGATGAAGCTCGCGCAGTCCAGGACCTTGAGCCCGTCAAAAATGCCTTTTTCCATCGTGCCGTCGCTCCCGTGGCGCTTGTTGGTGTTTTTCCGGTAGCTGGAATTATCGTGTGCGATGATCCCGATCGGAGCGCCATTTGACCCATCTGGGGGGCACGATGCAACGGCACTTTCTTACCCTCACTTTCACCCTCCCCTGGAGGGGGAGGGTCGGCTCACATTGAGCGAAGCGAATGTGAGACGGGGTGGGGTGATCTCTCCAGCACGGACAGCGCCCGAGTGGGAAGACCTTCACCCCACCTCGGTTCGCATTGCATGCGAACCGATCCTCCCCCTCCAGGGGAGGATAAGAGTTTTACTCCACGCCCGCCATCAGCGCGGCATTGCCGCCCGCCGCGGCGGTGTTGATCGTGACCGTCTGCTCGGTCGCAAAGCGCGTCAGGTAATGCGGGCCGCCGGCCTTCGGGCCGGTGCCGGAGAGGCCGCTGCCGCCGAACGGCTGCACGCCGACGACCGCGCCGATCATGTTGCGGTTGACATAGATGTTGCCGACCTGGAGGCGGTCGATCACGTGTTCGATCGTGTCGTCGATGCGTGAGTGGATGCCGAGCGTCAGCCCGAAGCCGGTCGCCTCGATTGCGGAAAGCACCTCGCCGAAGCGTTCGGCACGGTAACGCACGACATGCAGGATCGGGCCGAACACCTCCTCACGCAGCTGGCTTGCCGCGGAGAGCTCGAAGATA
>DASVOL010000157.1:0-2746 GCA_036383375.1 Bradyrhizobium sp.
GCCCCCAGCAGTCCGGCAATCTTCTTTTCCATGGTCTCTCCTCATGATCAGGTCGCCGGACGCAGAGCCGACTGACCGCAACGCCAGGTTCCACCGAATGTTCCCGGTTATTTCCGGGACAATGCCCCTATTGCGCTGCACGCGTGAGGAACTGAAGCAGCAGCCGGCTCACTTCGTCCGGCTGCTCCTGCTGCACCCAATGACCGGCGCCGTCGACCAGATGGCAACCGATCATTTTGGTACAGGCCCTGGTCTGCATCGCCTCGAACACGCCGGGCCGCTGATAGGTGCCCCAATCCTGCTTGCCCGAGATGAACGCGGACGGCTGGTCGATGCTGCGGCCGCTCCAGGTCTGCAACTCTGCCGTGAACGCGCCTGATGTACCGCAGCGGTACCATTGCAGCCCGCCCTGGAATCCCGTGCGCCGATACTCGGTGCTGTAATAGGCGAGGTCGCTATCCGGCAGCCATGTGTTGGCGGCAATCGCCTCGCGCGACGGCATTTCTTCAGCGACCGTCGCGGCCATGTCCTTGGCGAGATCCATCACATAGTAGGTCGGCAGTTTGGCCAGCTCGCCCGCCGACCAGGCTTGCAGCAGATACGGCTTGTTGTCCTTCCAGTCCGCGCTCTTGTGATGATAGTAGGCGCGCAGGAAGTCGTGCACACCCTGCGGCGCGCGATGCATGTCATTGTTGGCCGGACGCGTCGAATAGTACCATTGGTAATGCTTGCGCGGCCGCGGCAGCGCCGCCAGCTCGCGATGCACGGGGTCTTCGCTCGCAAGCTTCGCCGGTTCGGCCGCGATGTTGAACGGCAGCGATGGCGGCCCCGCAAACGGCGCACTCATCATCACCACCGCGCGGAACACGTCGGGACGGATCAGCGCGCACCATGCCGCGACCGACGAGCCGAAATCGTGCCCGATCACGGCATCGACGTGCGTATAGCCGAACGCCGCGACCAGCCCGAGCGCATCGCGCACCAGATTGGGCAAGCGAAACGCCGTCAGGTCGCCGTCATAATCCGCGTTCCAGCCGGTCGTGCGGCCATAGCCGCGCTGGTCGGGCGCGATCACGTGATAGCCGGCCGCGGCCAGCTTCGGCATCACCTTGCGCCAGGAAAACGCCAGCTCCGGAAAGCCGTGCAGCAGCAACAGGCAAGGCCGGCCGGACGTTTCGAAGCCTGCTTCCAGCACATGCATGCGCAGGCCATTGATCCCGTCGACATAACGCGAGCGGATGGCGGAGGGGAGCGGGACGTCGGGGAGCGTTTCCATTGTGCAGATCACCTGTTGGGCATCGCCGCACAACCAGCGCATTTGGCTGTATGCTGGCGGCCATTGATTCACGATAGCAACTTTGGTCACGGGATGCATACCGCATGCGCCACGCGAGGATTGCAGAGCTGCCCGGCTGGATGTCGCGTCTCGGCCTGATACTCGTCGCTGCCGGCCTGTTGCTGACGTCGGCGGCGCGGGCGGCCGATATCAAGGAGCTCGCCGAGAAATTGCCGCGCGCCTATATCGGCGAATTCCTCTGGGATGGCGACAACACGGTGCAGAACGTCGTCATCACGTTCGACAAGGTGCAGGCGTTGAACGAGCAGAACGCGGAAGCGCGCGGCTGCGGTTCATATGAGGTCGGCCGTCACGTGACCAAGATTGATGTGCAGATGTTCATCCGGCTGTCCGATCTCGAGGTCGAGATCTTCGAACGCTCGCCCGATGGTAACGGAGCGTTCGAGACCGACGGCAGCCATCGCGGCAAGCTGTCGGACGATCTTCAGCAAATCGATGCGCAGTGGACCACCACGGCATCGGGCAAACACGGCCAACTGCATCTGCGCGCCGCGGCGTCGGTGGCGTGCGGACCGGCGGAGGATTTGTAGCGCTGGATATGACCCGCGATGTGGCGGGGTTTGGCGGGTCTCTGACACGCGGTTGTCTTCATCCTCCCCTGGAGGGGGAGGATCGGTTCGCATGAAATGGGACCCGAGGTGGGGTGAAGGTCCCTCGTATCGGGCGCTGCCCGTGTTGAGGGATCACCCCGCCCCGGCTCATATCTCGCTTCGCTCGCTGTGAGCCGACCCTCCCCCTCCAGGGGAGGGTGAAGAGCGGCTACGCCTTCACTGGCGCCTTCGGCCAGTACCTGTCGCGCAGATGGCGCTTCACCAGTTTCCCGGTCGGGGTACGCGGCAGCTCTTGCTCGAAGTCGATGCTCTTGGGGCATTTGATCGGCGACAGATGTTGGCGGCAGAACGCGATCAGCTCGGCTTCGAGCTCCTTGCCGGCCTTGGTGATATCGTGCGGTTGTACCACGGCCTTGACCTCTTCGCCCATCTCCTCGTTCGGCACGCCGAACACCGCAACGTCGGAGACCGCCGGATGCGTGATCAGCACGTCCTCGGTCTCCTGCGGGTAGATGTTCACGCCGCCGGAGATGATCATGTAGCTCTTGCGATCGGTGAGATAGAGGAAGCCCTCTTCATCGAGGTAGCCGACGTCGCCGAGCGTCGACCAGCCCTTGGCGTTGTAGGCCTTCTTCGTCTTCTCGGGATCGTTGTGATAGGTGAAAACAGGCGCGTCGGCGAAATAGACCTGGCCGATCTGGCCGGTCGGCGCCTCCTCATCGTTCTCATCGAGAATCTTGACCTTGCCGACCACGGCGCGGCCGACCGTGCCGCGATGGGTCAGCCATTGCTGCGAGGTCGAGACCGTGACGCCGTTGCCTTCGGAGCCGGCGTAATA
>DASVOL010000158.1:0-6373 GCA_036383375.1 Bradyrhizobium sp.
CGCGGGGCCTCTGGATGGTCAAAGTGGCGCGTTCGTGCGGTGCACCAAAAAAAGAGCACCCGCGAGGAGTTTCCGATGATTGGTCTAGTGCTGGTGACCCATGGGCGCCTTGCCGACGAGTTCAGAGCGGCGCTCGAACACGTAATGGGTCCGCAGAAACAAATTGAAGCAATTACGATCGGAGCCGAGGACGACTCCGATCTCTGTCGAAGCGATATCATCGAAGCGGTGAATCGCGTCGACAGTGGAGATGGGGTTGCGATCCTCACCGACATGTTCGGCGGCACGCCTTCGAATCTCGCTATTTCCTGCATGAGCCGCCCGAAGGTGGAAGTGCTCGCGGGCATCAATCTTCCCATGCTGGTCAAGCTCGCCAAGGTTCGCGAAGAGCGTTCGCTGCCCGACGCGATCGCGATGGCGCAGGAAGCCGGCCGCAAATACGTCACCATCGCCAGCCGCGTTCTCGCAGGCAAATGAGCGGCGAGGCCCCGGGCGAAAACCATGTCGGCCCGGGCGTGCCAGCGGGCGCCATCTCGCGCGAACTCCTGATCGTCAACAAGCGCGGCCTGCATGCGCGGGCATCGGCCAAGTTCGTTCAGATGGTCGAGCGCTTCAACGCCGAGATCTGGGTGACGCGCGGCGGCGAGACCGTCGGCGGCACCTCGATCATGGGCCTGATGATGCTGGCCGCAGGGCCCGGCACCACGGTCGTCGTCTCCGCGAAGGGCGAAGAAGCGCAGCAGGCGCTGGACGCCATCGCCGAGCTCGTCGCCAGCAAGTTCAACGAAGAAGGCACGTAAGGGGCGGGCGCACGTGCGCTGCGCTCGGCGAAAGCCCTCCCCGTCATCCTGAGGAGCTCGAAGCGCGTCTCGAAGGATGCGCGGCCCGGCCGGTGGCCGATTCATCCTCCGAGGCTCGCTCCGCTCGCACCTCAGGATGACGGGAGCGGCACAGATGACGGAAGCGGCACTGATGCGCCGAAATCGCTACTTCGCCGGCGGCACCAGATAGACCTTCCACATCGTCGACGGACCGGGATGGCCGTTGAAGAAGCGCATGGTGTTCATCACGATCGGCTCGGCATCCTTGGCATGCTCGGCCATCCACGCCTCGCATGGCTGCAGGAACACCGGATCGGTGGTGTCGCAGACGCCGATGAAGCCGAGGCGCTTGGCTTCGTCGAGCGACGTCAGCCCCGACGACCAGGCTTCGCCAGGCACCAGCGAGGCGGGATGATCCGGACTGTAGAACGTCATCGGCTCGCCGATGTCGGAGCGTGCGACGACCACCGCCCAGCGCGAATGGAATCTGTCCTGCCAGGTCTGGGTGAGCTCGCGCGCCAATTCAGAGCGCGCAGCGTAGGTCGAGCCGCCGACACGGTTGGACGCGATCTCCTGCGTGGCGATGCTGGGCGCGGCGATCAGCGTGGCGATGGTGGCCACGAACCACACTGCCGTGATCGAGAACAGCGCCATGCGCGGGAAACGCAGCGAGGGGATCGCGACCAGCGCAAGCGGCACCAGGAAGAACAGCGGGATGCCCCAATCGGTCTTGATATAGACGGTGAAGGCCAGTGCGCCGAGCGGCGGCCCGATCGCGACGATCAATTGGATGATCCAGACGTTGAGCGCCTGCGGAAGGTTGACGGCCGGATTGGGACCGCGCGACCAGATCCGCGCCAGCACGTCCGACGGCCGCCACGGCACCGACCCCAGCAGCAACGCCACCAGGCCCAGCACGGTCGGAATCGCGAGCAGACCGAGATTATGCACGATGTAGCCGATCACGAGCTGGACGTTGAGCTCGCGGCTCGACAGCGCGTAGACGTCGCCGGCATAGGTGAACGGCACGAAGTTCACCTCCTCCAGCCACACCAGATGCGGGATCATCGTCACGAGCATCGTGCCGATCGCAACCCATGGTGCCGGCGAGCGCAGGAACTGCATGCGCTGCGGATGGATCAGCGCGGCAAGCCCGATCGCGCCGATCATCGTCACCACCCAGTATTTGGTCATCAGCGCCAGCATGCCGGCAAAGCCGAGCAAGAGCCCCGATTTGAAGCTGCGCTTCTCGAACGCGTTCAGATAGGCCAGCACCAGCAACGGCAGCGGCACCAGCTGCGCGAGGTCGGCGTTGTATTTGAAGCCCTTGAAATTGAAGATCGGGTAGAGCGCGAGCATCACCACCATGAAGAACGCACGGCGGCGATCGACGACGCGCAATGCGATCAGCCAGCACACCACCAGCGCGAAGCTGACGGTTGCCATCGCAAGCGCGTAGGTTGACCAGTTGGTGACGGGGAAGATCCTGAACCAGACCCCGGCGATCCAGCCCGACAGCGGCGGATGCTTGCCATAGCCGAGCAGGAACCGCTGGCCCCAGGCATAGGCCTCCGCGACATCCATATGGACGTCCTGCGCAGCCTTGAGCTTGACCAGGATCAGCGTCCACAGCACCGCGTGAACCAATGCGAAGCCGATCACGAACCACAGGCTGGTCCTGGGATCGACGGCGCGGGAGGCAATCCAGGCGGCGATCCGCCGGATCGTCAGTCTGCGGGTGGTGCGCCTTGCGGCAGGGAGAGCGGTGGCGGTCGACATGGCCTGTGCCTGAGGCATGCCCCGGAAACGTGGAAAGCGGTTTCCCGGAAGGATCATGCCGAATGGAAGCGGAAGGAACGATGAGTGATTGCTCACCAGCGTTTCATCGCGCTTTAGCGCGTTTTTGTGGCCAGTGTAATCAGCTTGGCGTGAGAACGCCTCCAACCGGCCCCTTCACTTCTCGAGAAGCTCCGGCCGGTACTCGAAATGCATGGTATCGTAGTGGTACCACTTGCCGCCCCAGATGAAGCCGTGGCGCTCGAAAATGTCGACGATCTCGCGCGGCATCCGGTTTTTATAGGGGATAGTCCCACTGCCCTTGCCCGCCCACAGCCAGTAATCCGAGACCTTCAGGTTGAGGTCGATCGCGGCCGCGTAGCCATGCATGCTCATTCGCCCGGTATCGGCGACGGCGCGACAAGATAGCACACCCGCGATCGGGAAGGCCGCGGCGCGCAGCGACGGATCGAGCGCATCGATCTCGGCGGAGACCTGCTTGAGGCGGTCGGCGACGCCGTTGACCCGGGTGACCTGAACCGGCTTGCCCCAGGATCGCGGCAGCCAGGTGATCGTCACCAGGTTCCGCCTGACCTCGGCCGTGTTGCAATCGCCGTACATCTTCTTGAAGAAGGCCTCGTTGCGGAAGCGGCCGGGATCGACATTCGGGGCCGGTGGCGCCGCCGGCCCGGACGGATAAGGCTGCCGCATCTGGTCGAGGATCGAGGCATTGCGCAGCAGCTGATCGAACGGCTTGCCGGAGACGCCGTCGTCGACCGGCATCACCGTGCCGTCGCGCCAGGTGATGGTGGTGTCGTCATGGGCGGAGAGCGCATCGGGATAGGCGCGCACCAGGCGGTCGAGCAGTTGGCTGTTGCTCTGCGCATGCGCAAGCGGCGGCAGCAGCGCCAGCAGAGCAACGATGCAGGCCGTGCCACGCGGGGCCATTCAGCGCTTTCCGGCCTGATCGATCAGCGCGACATTGGCCTCCTCGATCGCGTTCAGCTTCGGATTCCAGCTGTTGGGCGCATACCAGGGGAAGCGCGCGAAATACGCCTTGAGATCGGCGGAGTCGAAATAGCGTCCCCTGCGGGCGAAGATCTCGTTGCGCGCGATCCGCAACTCGTCCCGCGACAGCCGCCGCAGATCGGCCGGCGTCAAGAGACGCCGGTCGGAATCGGGGAAGATGAAGCCGCTCGGCGCAACAGCGCCGCCGGATTCGAAGCGATCGATCAGCGCGACATTCGCGCTCTCGATCGCATTGAGCGGCGGATCCCATGAGCGGGGCACGTACCACGCGAACCGGCTGAATCGCGCAGTCAGGTCCGGCGCGTTGAAGTAGCGCCCGCGCCGCGCGAAGATTTCATTGCGCGCGATCCGCAGATCGTCCTTGCTGAGCACCATGAGATCGCTCTCCGACAGCAGGCGGCTGTCGGAATCCGCAATGATGAAGTCCGACTGCGTGCGCACCGCCGGCGGCGCCGATGGCTGCGCGTTTTGTGAAGGCAGAGCAGGCGGCGGCAGGCTTTGCGGCGGCGGGATCACCGTCGCCGGCGGATCGGCGGTCGCGACCTGAGCCGGCGCGTTGCCGGCGAAATAGAACGAGCCGTCGATCGGCGAGGTCGAGACCCAGGGCTGCTGCGCGCTGCCGGTCGCGCGCTTGACGACGAGGCCGACCTGATTGAAGGCCTGCAGCACGTCGAGCCCGGGCCTCTGCATGGTGTCGACCAGCGCGCGCGTGTAGGGGCTGTGGCCGTCATCGCCGTCGAGCGCGACGTTGCCCGGTTGGGTCGCGTAGGACAACAGCGTGCCCTCCGGCGCGCGGATCTGGGCGAGGCCGCCGTCGGCGGCGCGCAGACCGCGCCCGCCGAACGGATTGTTCCGGCAGGCGTCCAGGATGACGATGTTGAGCCGCGTGCCCGCGCCTTCCATCTGGCGCAGCACCAGGCCGACATCGACCATCTGGAAATCGACATCGGCCTCGCGCACAGGGTTCGCCGAGACCGGCACCAGATAATTCGTTCCGCGCACCTGGATGCCATGGCCGGCGTAATAGAACAGCGCGACGTCGGCGCCGATCAGCTGGCTGCCGAAGCGCTGGATCGCGGCATCGAAACCGGCCTTGTCCAGATCGACCTGGGCCTGCCCGCCGACCAGCGCGAAGCCCAGCCGCTGCAGCGTGCCGGCCACCAGCTCTGCATCGCCCTTCGGGTTCTGCAACCGCGACACGTTCTGATAGGTCGAATTGCCGACCACCAGCGCAACGCGCTTGTCGGCGGCTGCCGGCGCGGCGAACAACATTGCGAGCAATCCGGCGGCGAGAAGGGTCCAGCGCATCGTCAGATCCACGGTTTTGGGCCGAAACACCTAGCAGAAACATGCCCGAAAATCGATCACGGCAGATCTGACTGAAACACGGCCGTGATTCGCCGTCACACCCCTGCAAAATACCGCAATATGGTTGCCCGTGCGGGGGTGCGGATGCTATCCCGCGCCCCATGACAACTGCCCCGATTTCGAACATCCGCAACTTCTCCATCGTCGCCCATATCGACCATGGCAAATCGACCCTTGCCGACCGCCTGATCCAGATGACGGGCGGCCTGTCGGATCGCGAGATGGCGGGCAAGGAGCAGGTGCTCGATTCGATGGATATCGAGCGCGAGCGCGGCATCACCATCAAGGCGCAGACCGTCCGGCTGAACTACCGCGCCAAGGACGGCAAGGATTACATCTTCAATTTGATGGACACGCCCGGCCACGTCGACTTCGCCTACGAGGTCTCGCGGTCGCTGGCGGCCTGCGAGGGTTCCCTGCTCGTGGTCGACGCCAGCCAGGGCGTCGAGGCGCAGACGCTCGCCAACGTCTACCATGCGCTCGACGCCGGTCACGAGATCGTGCCCGTCCTGAACAAGGTCGACCTGCCCGCGGCCGAGCCCGAGAAGGTCAAGCAGCAGATCGAGGACGTGATCGGCATCGACGCCTCCGACGCCGTGATGATCTCGGCCAAGACCGGCCTCGGCGTGCCCGACGTGCTGGAAGCCGTCGTCACCCGCCTGCCGCCGCCGAAGGGTGACCGTGACGCGACCTTGAAGGCGCTGCTGGTCGATAGCTGGTACGACGTCTATCTCGGCGTGGTCGTGCTGATCCGCGTCGTCGACGGCGTGATGAAGAAGGGCAGCCGCATCCGCATGATGGGCACCGGCGCGGCCTACGACATCGAGCGCGTCGGCTTCTTCACGCCGAAGTTGCAACAGGTCGAGGAGCTCGGCCCCGGCGAGATCGGCTTCATCACCGCGGCGATCAAGGAAGTCGCCGACACGCGCGTGGGCGACACCATCACCGACGACAAGAAGCCGGTCACCGAAATGCTGCCGGGCTTCAAGCCGGCGATCCCGGTGGTGTTCTGCGGCCTGTTCCCGGTCGACGCCGACGATTTCGAGACGCTGCGCGCGGCGATGGGCAAGCTGCGCTTGAACGACGCCAGCTTCTCCTTCGAGATGGAAACCTCTGCCGCGCTCGGCTTCGGCTTCCGCTGTGGCTTCCTTGGGCTGTTGCATCTGGAAATCATCCAGGAACGATTGAGCCGCGAATTCGATCTCAACCTGATCGCAACGGCGCCATCGGTGATCTACAAGATGCATCTGACCGACGGCCAGGAGATTTC
Source organism: Bradyrhizobium sp. (assembly GCA_036383375.1). Lineage (GTDB taxonomy): Bacteria > Pseudomonadota > Alphaproteobacteria > Rhizobiales > Xanthobacteraceae > Bradyrhizobium. Next base: position 6,265 of record DASVOL010000158.1, read on the forward strand.
GATCCACAATCCCGTCGACATGCCCGACGTGGTCAAGATCGCCGAGATCGAGGAGCCGTGGATCGAGGCGACGATCCTCACCCCCGACGAATATCTCGGCAGCGTCTTG
>DASVOL010000159.1:0-2288 GCA_036383375.1 Bradyrhizobium sp.
GCGGATTGTCGAGAAGATCGCCGAACTCATCAACGAGAAGAAGCTGCCGCTGGTCGGCGACGTCCGCGACGAATCGGCCGAGGACGTTCGCCTCGTGATCGAGCCGAAGTCTCGCACGGTCGATCCGGCGCTGATGATGGAATCGCTGTTCCGGCTGACCGAGCTGGAAAGCAAGATCTCGCTGAACCTGAACGTGCTGATCAAGGGCCGCATCCCGAAGGTGGTCGGCCTTGCCGAGTGCCTGCGCGAATGGCTCGACCATCTGCGCGACGTGCTGGTCCGCCGGTCCAATTTCCGCAAAACGCAGATCGAGCACCGGCTGGAAGTGCTGGGCGGCCACCTCGTCGCCTATCTGAACCTCGACAAGGTGATCAAGATCATCCGCACCGAGGACGAGCCGAAGCCGGTCTTGATGAAGACCTTCAACCTCACCGAAGTCCAGGCCGATGCCATCCTCAACATGCGCCTGCGCAATTTGCGTCGCCTCGAGGAGATGGAGATCCGCACCGAGGACAAGGATCTTCGCAAGGAGCTGAAAGGCATCGAGGGCCTGCTCGGCTCCGAGACCGAGCAATGGGCCAAGGTCAGCGATCAGGTCCGCAAGGTCCGCGATATCTTCGGGCCGAAGACGCCGCTCGGCAAACGCCGCACCACCTTCGCCGATGCGCCCGAGCATGATCTCGCCGCGATCGAGGAAGCCCTGGTTGAGCGCGAGCCCTGCACGGTCGTGATCTCCGAGAAGGGCTGGGTGCGGACGCTGAAGGGCCACGTCGAGGATCTCTCGGGGCTTGCCTTCAAGACCGACGACAAGCTCGAGCACTCGTTCTTCGCCGAGACCACCTCGAAGCTGCTGCTGTTCGCCACCAACGGCAAGTTCTACTCGCTCGACGTGGCAAAACTGCCGGGCGGCCGTGGCCATGGCGAGCCGATCCGCATGTTCATCGACCTCGAGCAGGACGCCGCGATCATCTCGCTGTTCGTCAACAAGGGCGAACGCAAGTTCCTGATCGCCAGCAGCGAGGGACAGGGCTTCATCGTCAAGGAAGAGGACTGCGTCGGCAACACCCGCAAGGGCAAGCAGGTGCTCATCGTCGATGCGCCCAACGAGGCTTGTGCAATCACGACCGTGGCCGGCGACACCGTCGCGGTGATCGGCACCAACCACAAGATGGTGGTGTTCGGTCTCGACCAGGTGTCGGAGATGGCCCGCGGCCGCGGCATGCGCCTGCAGAAGTACTCGAGCGCATCGCTATCCGATGTCGCGGTGTTCGATGCCAAGGCCGGCCTGACCTGGAAGGATTCCGCCGGCCGCGAGCACAGCATGACCTTGAAGGAACTGGCCGACTGGCGCGGCAACCGCGCCGACGCCGGCCGGCTCGCCCATGGCCTGCCGAAGTCGAACAAGTTCAATCGCGGCGTGGAGTAGTGCCGCGTAGGGCGGGTTAGGCGCAGCCGTAACCCGCCGTTCTTGTCGCGGTGTGGCGGATTACGCCTTTGGCTAATCCGCCATACGGTTTCGGCACTCCGGGGTGTGATAGTATCCACATTTCACCGCGCTATAACCGTCGCCGACGATATCGGGCGACGGTTGCCATGGCGCATAATCACGACCACGACCATGACCACAGCGGTCATTCTCACGGACATTCCCATGCCAGGCACGAACACGTCGGGCACTCGCATGTCGGGCATTCCCATGCCGGGCACAGCCATGCGCCCGCGAGCTTCGGCACCGCCTTTGCGGTCGGCGCATCGCTGAACACTGCCTTCGTCATCGCTGAGCTGATCTTCGGCTATTCTGCCAACTCGCTGGCGCTGGTCTCCGACGCCGTTCACAATCTCTCCGACGTCATCGCGCTGCTGCTGGCCTGGGGCGGGGCGTGGCTCGCCGGCAGGCGCCCGACCGACACGCACACCTATGGCTACCGCCGTGCCTCGATCCTCGCGGCATTGTTCAATGCCGGGCTGCTGTTGATCGCGGTCGGCGGCATCGCGGTCGAGGCAATCAACCGTTTCCGCGAGCCCGCCGAAGTCGCAAGCTGGACCGTAGTCTGGGTCGCGGCGCTCGGTATCCTGATCAATGGCAGCACGGCGCTGCTGTTCATGCGCGGCCGCGACAGCGACCTCAACGTGCGCGGCGCCTATCTGCACATGGCGGCAGATGCCGGCGTCTCGTTCGGCGTCGTGATCGCCGCGCTGCTGATCATGGCGACCGGTTGGCAGTGGCTTGATCCGGCAATCAGCCTGGTGATTGCCGTGGTGGTGCTGCTGAGCGGCTGGGAGCTTGC
>DASVOL010000160.1:0-3618 GCA_036383375.1 Bradyrhizobium sp.
TGCAGCAGCACGTCGGCGCCCGCGATCAGCTCCTCGAGCTGGGCGCGGCCTTCCTTGGTGGCGAGATCGACCACGGCGGAATCCTTGCCGCGGTTGAGCCAGACGAAATAGCTGCTCTGGCCCTTCGCCGCGGCGTCGTAGCCGCGGGCGAAATCGCCCTCGGGCCGCTCGATCTTGATGACATGGGCGCCGGCATCGGCCAGGCGTGACGAGCAGAACGGCGCGGCGACCGCCTGTTCGACGGCGATGACGGTCAATCCCTCAAGCGGCAGCATGATCAAGTAACTCAGTAGGAGCGGGGCATGCCGAGCACGTGCTCGGCGACGAAGGACAGGATCAGATTGGTCGAGATCGGCGCCACCTGGTAGAGCCGGGTCTCGCGGAACTTGCGCTCGACGTCGTACTCCTCGGCGAAGCCGAAGCCGCCATGGGTCTGCACGCAGGCATTGGCCGCTTCCCAGGACGCATCGGCCGCGAGCATCTTGGCCATGTTGGCCTCGGCGCCGCAGTCGAGCCCGGCCTCGTATTTGCGGGTGGCTTCCTTCACCATCAGTTCCGCCGCGCGCATCGCGGCGTAGGCTTTCGCGATCGGGAACTGGATGCCTTGATTCTGGCCGATCGGCCGACCGAACACGCTGCGTTCCTTGGCGTAGTTGGTTGCCTTCTGGATGAACCACTTGGCATCGCCGACGCATTCGGCCGCGATCAGGATGCGTTCGGCATTCATGCCGGACAGGATGTAGCGGAAACCCTTGCCTTCCTCGCCGATCAGATTCTCTGCCGGCACCTTCATGTCGGTGAAGAACACTTCTGTCGTGGCGTGGTTCATCATGGTGCGGATCGGGCGGATCTCCAGCCCCTTGCCCTTCACCTCGCGCATGTCGACGATGAACACCGACAGCCCGTCGGTGCGCTTCTTGGACTGCTCCTTCGGCGTGGTGCGCGCCAGCAGCACCATCAGGTCGGAATATTCGGCGCGGCTGGTCCAGATCTTCTGGCCGTTGACGATGTAATGATCACCGTCGCGGCGCGCAAAAGTCTTCAGCGACGAGGTGTCGGTGCCGCTGGTCGGCTCGGTGACGCCGAACGCCTGCAGCCGCAACTCGCCGGTCGCGACCTTCGGCAGGTACTTCGCCTTCTGCGCGTCGTTGCCGTGCCGCAGCACGGTGCCCATCGTGTACATCTGGGCGTGGCAGCCGCCGCCGTTGCAGCCGGCGCGCTGGATCTCTTCCAGGATCGCCGCAGCGGCCGACAGCTTCAGGCCCGCGCCGCCATACTCCTCGGGGATCAGCACCGAGAGATAACCGGCCTCCGTCAGCGCGTCGACGAACTCCTTCGGATAGGCCATCTGGCGGTCGAGCTTACGCCAGTATTCGCCGGGAAACTGCGCGCAGAGCTTTGCGACGGCGTCGCGGATGTCTGTGTGGTCGTCGGTGTGCTGATCGTGTGTGGTCATTGTCTTGCTTTGCCGAGAGGTTGCGCCAGGGCGATTTCGGGCGAAGCGGAAGCCGGTTCGCGTGAGGAAAGCGCCCGCTGTTGTGGGGTCCCGGTAAACTCCCTATGCTGTTTTGTTATAGCGTATGAACCTGCCTTCCAGGATTGGCAAGTATGGATTTCCGCCAGCTTAGGACCTTTGCGTGCGTCGCGGAACTCGGGAGTCTGAGCAAGGCATCCGATACCTTGCGGGTCGCGCAGCCGGCGCTGAGCCGGCAGATCAAGCTCTTGGAGCACGAGCTGCGCACCGAACTGTTCACGCGCAACGGCCGCGGCATGGTGCTGACCGATGCCGGCCGGCTGCTGCTGGCGCGCACCGGCGGTATCGTGCGGCAGATCGACCAGATCCGCGACGATATCCAGTCCGCCGGCGGCGCGCCGTCCGGGCGCGTGGTGCTCGGGCTGGTGCCGACGGTGAGCTGCGTGATCTCGGCGCGGCTGGCGCGGCGCACGGTGGAACGCTATCCCGGCATCTCGCTCTGCATCGTCGAAAGCTACAGCGGCCATCTGATCGAGTGGCTGCATCGCGGCGAGATGGACCTTGCCGTGATCTATGGCCCGTCGGTCGATCTGCATCTGGCGGTGCAGAGCCTCGGCCGCGACTCGATCGTCGCGGTCGGTCCGCGCGGCAGCGGGCTGAAGCAGAAGAAGCAGGTCGACATCGGCTGGCTGCTGCGCCAGCGCCTGGTGCTGCCAAGTCATTCGCACGGGCTCCGCGCCATGATCGAGCATGCGGCGGCGAAGAAGAAGGTCACGCTCGACGTCAAGCTCGAGGCGGATTCGTTTCGCGTGCTGACGAGTTTGGTCGAGGAGGGGCTCGGATACACCATGCTGCCGCCGTCCTCGGTGCGCGGCGAGGTCGCCGACGGCCGGCTGGAGACCGCGCCGATCGCGCGGCCGGCTCCGCGACGCGAGCTGACCCTGGCCTCGCCGGTCGAGCATCCCGGCTCCAACGCCATCACGCTGATCGCAAAATTGCTGCGTGACGAGGTCGCCGCGTGCCGCGCCGAGGGACTCTGGGATATCCAGCTCGCCTGAGCGCGGCTTCGCATCATCTCACCTGGAATCCGAGATGGCCGCGGAAGCGATTCTTGAGATACGTGCCGTCGCGCGGCGGCAGCGCGCGCTCGACTTCGCCCGCAGCGATGTGGATCCGCGCCAGCCGCGGGCCGCCGCCGAGATCGCGCAAGCTATTCCGGAAGCGTTCGATGCCGGCCATGTCGGCGATGTCGGAGACATGGCGGATGCCGGCGCCGCTTGCGATCACCTCGAGCTTGGCCCCTAAGCCGGAATGGCTGAGCTGCATCCCGGTCTCGCCGAAATGGCCGTTGTCGAGCACCGCGATCGAGAGATTGCCGGGCTGCTTGGTGGCGATGGTCAGGAGGCTGCCGATGCCCATCAGCTGCTCGCCGTCGCCGGTGACGACAAGCACCGGTCGCGTCGGCTGCGCCAGCGCGAGGCCGAGGCCGACCATCGCGGCGCCGCCCATCGCGCCCCAGAGATAGAAATTGCCGGGGTGCTCGCCGGCGTCGAACACGTCGTAGGACGAGGAGCCCAGCCCGGAGATCACGAGCAGGTCGCCGCGGTCGGCGAGCAGCGCCTTCACGGCGGTGCGGCGATCGAGGGTGCCTGTTGGCGCTGACATCAGTGCGTCTCCTTCGTCCACTTCTTGCGGCCGATCATGCGCTGCGAGATCAGCACCGCGACCTGCTGGTCGCCGTCATAGGCGAGCGAGGCGGCGGCCGAGATCACCTCCTCGGCGTCATCGGGGTTGTCGAGCCGCAGCACGGTGGTGCCCATGATCTCGAAGGCCTGCGGCGTCGCGCGGCCCATCGGGATCTGCCAGGGATTGAATTCGGCCCATTCACCGCGCATCGTCACCAAGGTCAGCAGCGGAAAGCGGCAGCTCGCCATCAGCGATAGCATGTTGACGCAATTGCCGACGCCGCTCGATTGCATCAGCAGCACCGCGCGGTCGCCGCCAAGCCAGGCGCCGGCGGACAGCGCCACGCCTTCCTCCTCGGTCGTCAGCACCGTGGTCTTGATGTCGGCATCGGCGTGCGACAGCTTGATCAGCTTGGAATGTCCGGCGTCGGGGACGTACGACACCTGCGCGACGCCAAA
>DASVOL010000161.1:0-3252 GCA_036383375.1 Bradyrhizobium sp.
CCGCCTCAGCTGTTCGGACCGCGATCCATGCTGACGGGCTGCCAGCGGCGCAGCGCGGTGTTTTGCAGCACCGACGGGTTGACGCAGCTTACCGGCCACATGCCTTGCAGCACTAGTGACAATTCGTAGCCCACCCGGCGCTTGCGCGCCTCGTCAAAACGTGCCGATGCCGAGGCGACATGGGCGGTCAAGGTAACATTGTCCATCCCGAGCATCGGATTGTTGTGCGACGGCGGCTCCTTTTCGAGCACGTCGAGTGCGGCGTGGGCGATCCAGCCCTCCTGCAGCGCCTTGATCAGCGATTCCTCATCGACGGTGGCGCCGCGGCCGGTGTTGATGAAGATGGCGGATTTTTTCATCTGACGAAAATGCTTCTCGGTCAGCATGTGGTGCACCTCGGGCCGCGCCGGCGCGTGCATCGAGACGAAATCCGACTGCGACAGCACCTCCGACAAGGTCGAGGGAATCACGCCGTGGTCGTACATCAGCGTTTCCTGGATGAAGGGATCGTAGGCCACCATCCGAAGGCCGAACGGCGCGGCGCGCTTGGCCACCGCGCGGGCGACGCGGCCGAACGAGATGAAGCCGAGCGTCTGGCCCATCAGCCGCGGAATCTTCAACAGCGCCGGGCGGCCTTCGGCCCAGCGGCCTGAGCGCACCATCTTGTCCTGCTCGATCAGGCGGCGGAAGCCTGCGAGCAACAGCATCATGGCGTGGTCGGCAACCTCCTCGATGAAAGTGTCGGGGATGTTGGTGACGGGGATGCCGCGGGCGGTCGCGGCCTTGACGTCGACCGAGTCGACGCCGACGCTGCCGAGCGTGATCACCTTGCAGTTCGCCAGCGCATCGATCACCGCCTTGGTGATTGGCATGCCCTTGGCGTAGATCGCGTCCGCGGTGCGTGCGGCGGCGATGAATTCGGCCTCGTTGGCCGGCGCCTCGACGATCTCGGCGCCGATCGGATCGAGCGCCTCGCGCTCATAATCATAGCCGCCACCGGCGACCGTGAAGCTCGCGCCCTTCGGCGTCACCACTCTGAATTTCGACATTGTCTGCTCCCGATGTGAGGTCTTCTGTTCTTGCTTCTTGCTGGCTTGCTTCTTGATGTTGTTGCTTGCCGGAGCGCGGCTTGCATCACCGCTGTCCCTACTTCTACGCGAGCGGCGCTGCTCTCTCCACAATTGCCGGTTGGTCTGTGGCCCAATTCTCCGGGCTTCTACGGGGAACCTCCGTAACCATCAGGTAAAGGGTCTCACATTACGGTGAGCGGAATCAATCCGCCAATCGCGTCGCGTTCCCCGCCTCTTCTGGAGATCCCCGTGAAGCTGTCAAATCTGAAGATCACCCCCAAGCTCGGCATTCTGGTGGGGGTGACCCTCCTTGGTCTGTGCACGGCCGGCATTCTCGCCGGTCACTTGATGCAGCGTGAGATGACAAATGCTCGCATCGACCAGGCCAAGGCCATCGTCGAGATGGCGAAGAACATGGCGGCGGGCCTGAAGAAGGAAGTCGACGCCGGCAAGATGACCAAGGAGGCCGCGCTGGCCGAGTTCGGCAAGCGCGCCAACGCGATGACCTACGACAACGGCGCCGGCTACCTGTTCGGCACCGACTACAACGGCATCACCGTGCTGGCGCCCGATCCGAAGCAGGTCGGAACCAATCGCATGGAAGTCGTGACCAATGGCCGCAAGCTGTCGTGGGAGCTGATGAACGGCGTGAAGGCCAATGGCGAGATCCTGCTGTTCTATGATTATGTGAAGCCCGGCCAGGAGACGCCGATTCACAAGCTCGGCTATGCCGTCGCGGTTCCCGGCTTCGACATGTATCTCGGCACCGGCGCCTATCTCGAGGACATCGACGCCAAGATGCGCCCGATTGCGTGGCTGCTCGGCCTTGCGATCCTCGGCATCGGCATCATCTCCGGCTCGGTCGCCTGGCTGATCGGCCGCAGCATCTCCCGGCCGCTCAACCTGCTGGGCTCCCGCATGCGCGACATCGCCGACGGCAAGCTCGACGGCGACATCCCGGGTGTCGGCCGCGGCGACGAGGTCGGCGGCATGGCGGCGACCGTGCAGATCTTCAAGGACAATGCGATCCGCATCCGCGGCCTCGAGCAGGCCGAGGCCGAGACGCAGGCGCGTGCCACTGCCGAACGCCGCAATGCGATGCAGGGCCTTGCCAGCGATTTCGAGCGCAGCGTGAACGGCATCGTCCGCACGGTGGCCTCCGCCGCCGCCGGCATGCAGACCACCGCGCAGTCGATGACCGCAACCGCCAGCGACGCCAGCGCGCGGGCCGCGACCGTGGGCGCTGCCTCCGACTCTGCCTCCAACAATGTCGGCACCGTCGCCGCGGCGGCCGAGGAGCTCTCGAGCTCGGTTGCGGAAATCTCCCGCCAGGTGGCGCGCTCCAGCGAGGTCGCAAGCCAGGCGGTGGCCGATGCCGAGCGCACCAACGCGACCGTGCAGGCGCTCTCCACCGGCGCCGAGAAGATCGGCGAGGTGGTCAAGCTGATCCACTCGATCGCAGCCCAGACCAATCTGCTCGCGCTCAACGCCACCATCGAGGCGGCGCGCGCCGGTGAATCCGGCCGCGGCTTCGCGGTGGTCGCCTCCGAGGTGAAGGCGCTGGCCAACCAGACCGCGAAGGCGACCGAGGAGATCTCGGCGCAGGTCGCCGCGATGCAGGCCTCCACCGGCGAAGCGGTGACCTCGATCGGCGGCATCACCGCGACCATCGCGCAGATGAGCGAGATCACGGCTTCGATCTCGACCGCGATCGACCAGCAGGGCGATGCGACGCGCGAGATCGCGCGCAACATCCAGCAGGTCGCGGCCGGCTCCAGCGAGATCTCCGCCCATATCGGCGGCGTCACCACCGCGGCCGCCGCCACCGGCACCGCAGCGGGCGACGTGCTGTCGAATGCCCGCGAGCTCGACACCCAGTCGGGCATGCTGCGCAACGCGGTCGACGAGTTCCTGCAGAAAGTGCGTGCGGCGTAAGGTTGCGTAGGGTGGGTTAGCGAAGCGTAACCCACGGTCTTCATCCGCGAATAGACGGCGGGTTACGCCTTCGGCTAACCCACCGTGCGATTGTGTACTCCGTCATCCTGAGGAGCGCGTAGCGCGTCTCGAAGGATGCACGGCCCCGCTGGTGGCCGTCGATCCTTCGAGACGGCCGCGTTGCGGCCTCCTCAGGATGACGGGCCGCATGAGTTGGCCGCTTCGAAACCTACTCCATCACCGCGGC
>DASVOL010000162.1:0-2025 GCA_036383375.1 Bradyrhizobium sp.
GAGAACATGTCCGAGGTCAGCGTCAGGCTCTCGCCCTTCGCCAGCGTGCGGATCGAGCGGCGCGCCAACACCTGGGTCGCCGGCTTGACGTCGAGCGCGTAGTGGCGCGCCAGCGTCATGCCGTTCGGCCCTGAAATATCGACGTCGAAATCGGCGCGCCCTGCGCCGCCGGCTTCGAGGCCGAGCGTCAGCGAGGTGCGCTGCTTGGCAGCGAGCTTCACCGTCGTGATCGGATTGCCCGAGGCCTTGATCGGGCCGCTCGCCTTGACGCCGATCGCATAATCGCCGGCGGCGCCTTCGACATTGTCGATATCCATGCTGATGGTGCCCTTGTCACCGGTCAGCAGGAAGCGCGGCAATGTCGCGGTCACCACCACGGGATCGCGCACGATGACATCAACATTGGCGCGGCCGAGCTTGGTGGCGCTCCACGCCACCGCCATCACCCGCGCGGTGCCGGCGAATTCGGGGATATCGAAACTCACTTCGGCGGTGCCGTCAGGGCCGACGGTGACGATGCCGGAATAGAGCGCCAGCGGCTTCTGTGTCGGCGGCGAGCCCTGCAGCTCGGCGCCGGCGGCATCACCGCCGCTGCGGATCTGACCGGTTGTGCCCTGCATGCCGTCGATCAGTTGCCCGTAGAGGTCACGGATCTCGGCAGTCAGGCGGCGCTGGCCGAGATAATAGTCGTCCGGCGCCGGCGGCTTGTAGTTGGTCAGATTGAGAATGCCGACATCGACCGCGGCCAACACCACCTTGGCGTCCTCGCCGGGATTGAGCCCGCCGAGCTTGACCGGGATCTTCAGCGCCGTGCCCGGCCGCACCAAGGCGGGCGGCGAGAGCGCGACGGCCAGCGTGCGCGTGTTCCTGTCGATGCCGAACCATTTCAGCCCGATCGCGCGGCCCGGCATGCGCCCGGCGGCGGCATCGAGCGGACGGCGCAGCGTCGTCATGACGTAGGCGCCGGTGCCCCAGTCCTTGCCGACCGGGAGCTTGACCTGCTGGGTGCCCTCCTTGACGTCGACGCTCTGGGTCGTCAGCAGGCGGTCGCCCAGCACATAGACCGTGAGCTTCCCGGCAGTGCGCGCGTTGACCGACACCGTCATGGTGTCGCCGGATTGGTATTCCGGTTTGTCGATCGAGGTTTCGAGCAGGTCGGGCGTGTCGGCGCTGCCGTCGGAATACCAGCCGACATCGAACTGCACCGAAGTCACCGGACCGTCGGCATCGGTCGATTTCACATCGAGCCGGTAGCGGCCGGGCTGCGGCTGGAAGGTCAGGCGCGTCGGCTTGTCGGCGGCGAGATTGGCGTCGCCGTCGGCGACGCGGCGGGTCGACTTGACCGGCTCATACTGCCACGACGAATTCTGGCGGTACCATTGGTAACGCGACTCCAGCTTCAACAGCTCGTAGCGCAGTCCGTTGCGCGACAGCTGCTTGCCGTCGGGCGCGACGAACACGACGTCGAACTCGGCCTTGTCACCCTCGGCCACGCTCTTGTCGCCGAACAGCGGCTTGACGCCGATCAGCGAGGCGCTAGGAGCCACGGGCAGCACGATCTTGCGCTCGACCGAACGGCCGCCGCTCTCCGCCATGCGGATGAATATCTGGGCCTCCTGAGGTCGGGTCGAGGCCGGGACTTTCTCGAGCTTGACCGGGAAGCTGGCGGCGCCGTTGGCATCGGCCTCCGGCAGGTCCTCGAGCGGGGTCCGCTCATTGCTTGCGGTCTGCTCGTCGTCGACGCCGAACTGGTAGCCGGCATAGCCGGGCCGGCCGGCTGCGCTAGGTGCGACCAGCATGTCGCCTTCGAGCTGCAGGCCCGAGGCCGGCGCGCCATAGAGGAAGTGGCCGGAGACCTGAAGTTCCACTGGAACTTCAGCTTTGATCACCTTCTCCTTGCTGGTCAGGTCGAATTCGATCCGCTCGGGGATGTAGTCCTCGACCATGAAGGTGGTCTCGCCGACCGACGAGCCCTTGGGATCGGTAAAGACACGCGCACGCCAGGTGCCCGTCGGCACCGCGGAG
>DASVOL010000163.1:0-1822 GCA_036383375.1 Bradyrhizobium sp.
GCCCTACAAGATCGACGGGCTCGAAGTCGTGGTCGGCGCCAGCGTCGGGATCGCGCTGTCGCCGGGCGACGGCACGACGTCGGAAGAATTGATGCGCAATGCCGACATGGCACTGTATCGCGCCAAGTCCGAGGGCGGCGGTGTGCATCACTTCTTCGAGCCTGAGATGGATCAGCAGGCGCAGAAGCGCCGCGACATGGAGCGCGATCTGCGCGCGGCCTTCACCAACGGCGAGTTCGAGCTGCACTACCAGCCGCTGGTCGATATCGCCGCCGACCGCATCAGTGGGTTCGAGTCGCTGCTGCGGTGGCAGCACCCGCAGAAGGGCATGGTCTCGCCCGCGGAGTTCATTCCGGTTGCCGAAGACATCGGCCTGATCGTCGCGCTCGGCGAATGGGTGCTGCGCGAAGCCTGCGCCGAGGCGATGAAGTGGCCCGCCGACGTCAAGGTCGCGGTCAATCTGTCGCCGGTGCAGTTCCGCAGCCGCAACCTGGTCCAGGCCGTGATTTCGGCGCTGGCGCATTCCGGCCTGTCGGCGCGCCGGCTCGAGCTCGAGATCACCGAGTCGGTGTTTTTGGCGGAGACCGAGGCCAACCTCGCGATCCTGCATCAGCTGCGCGAACTCGGCGTCAGCATCTCGATGGACGATTTCGGCACCGGCTATTCCAGCCTGAGCTATCTGCGCAGCTTCCCGTTCGACAAGATCAAGATCGACCGCTCCTTCGTGAAGGATCTCGCGCGGCGCTCCGACTGCCTCGCGATCGTGCGCGCGATCTCGGGCCTCGGCCGCAGCCTCAAGATCACCACGACCGCGGAAGGGGTCGAGACGACGGACCAGCTCGACTGGCTGCGCGCCGAGGGCTGTAACGAGGTGCAGGGTTTTCTGTTCAGCGCGGCACGGCCCGGGCACGAGATCGCAGCGTTGCTGACCGGGTTTGCGGCGCGCGCGTCGAAGGCGGCGTGAGCCTCCATTCGTCATGGCCGGGCTCGACCCGGCCATCCATCATTCTTCAGAAGAGTCTTTCGGTTGATGGGTTGCCGGGTCAAGCCCGGCAATGACAGGCCTACGGTTTCAGAACCGCGTCACGATATCCGACAGCACCGGACGCGGGCGATCCTCGCTCGGCTTGGTCGGCGTGCCGATATGAATGAGCCCGGCGAGCTTCTCGTCGGGCTTCAGGCCGAGACCGTCGAGCACATCGCGGTCGAAGGCAAACCACCCGGTGAGCCAGCAGGCGCCGTAGCCGAGCGCGGTCGCGGCGGTGACGATGTTCATGGCGCTCGCGCCGGCCGACAATTCCTGCTCCCACGGTGGCACCTTCGGGTGCGGCTTGGTGAAGGAGACCACGCCGATCACCAGTGGCGCATCGGTCAGGCGCTTCTTCTCGACCTCGATATCGGCGGCCGGCGCGCCGGGATTTTTGCGGGCAAACACCTTGGCGATCACGTCGCCGGCGCGGGCACGGGCCTCACCCTCGAACACGATGAAGCGCCACGGCGCCAGCTTGCCGTGGTCGGGCACGCGCGCGCCGATGGTCAGGATGGTCTCGAGCTCGGCCGCGGACGGGCCGGGGCCGGTCATCTCGCGTGGTTTCATTGAGCGGCGTGTCTTCAGGAGTTCAATGGCATCGGGCACGGAAAGGTCCTTCAAGTGGAGTCGTGCCCCCAAGATGGGGGCACAACCAGGCCTGCGAAAGCCAGTTTAGACCGATTGTGAAGATCAGGCGACGGATTGCGCCCGCTTCACGTCCGGCGGTGTCGCTTCATCCACCAGCGCTGCGATCGCCTCATCGGTCGGCATCACGGTCTGGCGCTCGCTGCC
>DASVOL010000164.1:0-12053 GCA_036383375.1 Bradyrhizobium sp.
CGCACGACTCTATGGCTTCCCAAACTGAAAGCTGCTGCACGACATGACCGTCAACAACAAGCGCGTGTTCTACGTCAAATACCTCGCCCACGAAATCTATATCGATATCCTGAAGCAGCGGCCGGATGTCCGGCTCGACCGCCTGGAGAACGAGACGCCGGAGGCGACCTTCGCGCCTGTCCTCGCCGACGCGCACGCCTATCAGATCGGCGCCGCCCGCGACGAGCTGGCGCCGCATTTCCATGCCCATGCCGAGCTGCTGAAACGCGCGCCGAACCTGTTGATCGTCTCGTCGAACGGCGCCGGCTTCGATCCCGTCGACGTCGATGCCTGCACCGCGGCCGGCGTGCTGGTCGTCAACCAGTCCGGCGGCAACGCCAATTCGGTTGCCGAGCACGCGCTCGGCATGATGCTGACGCTGTCGAAGCGCATCATCCAGTCCGACCGCAGGCTGCGGCGCGAGGCCAACGTCAACCGCAACGACCTGATCGGCAACGAGCTGAACGAGAAGACCGTCGGCATCGTCGGCCTCGGCAATGTCGGCCGCCGCATCGCCGAGCTGTGCAAGGGCCTCTTTCACATGAAGGTGATCGCCTACGATCCGTATCTTACGGCTGAGGAGATGGCGAAGCGGGGCGGGGAGAAGGTCGAGCTCGACGATCTCTTGCGCCGCGCGGACTTCGTCTCGATCTCCTGTCCGCTGGACAGCAAGAGCCGCGGCATGATCGGCGCGCGCGAATTCGCGCTGATGCAGCCGCACGCCTATTTCGTCACCACCGCGCGCGGCTTCATCCATGACGAGAAAGCATTGGAAGACGCATTGCGCGAAAAGCGCATCGCCGGCGCGGGCCTCGATGTCTGGGCCAAGGAACCGCCGCCGCCGGATCATCCGCTGCTGCAATTCGACAATGTGCTGGCGAGCCCGCACACCGCCGGCGTCACCCGCGAGGCGCGCATCAACATGGGCCGCATCGCCGCCGAACAGATCCTCGATGCGCTCGACGGCAAGCGCCCGCCGCGCATCATCAATCCCGAGGTCTGGCCGGTCTACGCGAAGCGGTTCGAGAAGGCGTTCGGGTTTGTGCCGCAATAGCAGACGGCGGTGTCGAGCATCGTGTGCCTGGGACGTCGGCGTGTCGGCATTGTGACGGTTCCATCAAGTCACGTGCCGGTCATAACCACAATTGGAACAGTTGACGTGTGTTCGGCACGCTGTGCAACCGACTAAACCTCAAGCTGTGATCTATTCGCAACGCACGAAAGCAAACAGCACGGGGCGGCGCAGTTTCATTGCTCGACGACCCAGACTCCTGCACCTTGAGCGCCGGGGGCGCTTCGCGGTGACTCCAGGGGAATGCGGTGGGAACTTTTGTGGTGCCCGACCAGCACGGCGTGTCGGGATTGTACGCGCGACGCACGCTGTCGTGCTTGCGTGCCGGGCTGCTCGCGATGGTGGCGCTATTGCTGGTCGCGTTGCCGGCTGCGGCTCAGGACGCGACCTGGAATCTCAACCCCACGGAAAGTGGACCCATCCTGGGGACGGCCGATTACAGTAACGTCGCCAACTGGACGCCGGCAATCGTCCCGACCGGCACTGCCACATTCGGAGTGACGAACAACTCAAGCCTGTCATTCTCGTTGCTGGGCGCCACCACCAGCGTCGATGGCTGGACTTTCAATGCCGGGGCTTCCGCCTATACGTTTACCCTTGGCTCAGTATTCTTCGGTCAGGTACTTACGTTCAATGGCGCCGGCATCGTCATCAACGGTGGCGGTGCAACCATCAACAGCATTACCGACCACGCGGCGTCCGAAATTCATTTCCTCAACGCGAGCACGGCCGGCAGCGCCACGATCAACAACAGCGGCATGCTGTCGTTCGCCGACAGCAGCTCGGCCGGCAGCGCCACCATCGTCAACGCAGGCTTTACCGGCAGCACAATAGGGTTCGCCAACACGAGCACGGCTGGCAACGCTGCCATCACCAATAATTGGATTCTCCAGTTCGGCGACAACAGCACGGCCGGCAATGCCAGCATCCGCAACAACTTCTTCATGGATTTTTTCAACGCGAGCACGGCGGGCAACGCCAGAATTATCGAGAACGGTCGTCTGATCTTCCACGACATCAGCACCGCCGGCAACGCCACCATTACCATTATTGGCGGCAGCGGAATGAGGTTCCAGGATAGCAGCACGGCCGGCAATGCGACGATCATCAACAATTTCGATTTGGCTTTCGTGAATTCGAGCACGGCCGGCAACGCCACCATCACGACCAACAGCGGTGGCACGACTGTCATTCAGGACACCGCCAGCGGCGGAACCGCGCGCTTCATCCTGAACGGGACCGGTGCGCTCGACCTTACTGGCCTCAGGACGGGCGGCACCACGGCCGGGTCGATCGAAGGGGACGGCACCGTCCAGCTCGGCGCGAATACCCTGACGGTCGGCGGCAATGACCTCTCGACGACATTTTCCGGCATTATCACCCCGATTGCCGGCGTCTTCAGCGGAAACGGCGGGCTGATCAAGGTCGGCACCGGCACGCTGACTCTGACCGGAATCAACACGTATACGGGCGGAACGACCTTTTCGTCAGGCACGATCTCTGTTTCAGCCGATGCCAATCTCGGGGATCGTTTCGGACGATTGGTTTTCGATGGCGGCACGCTGGAGGTCAGCGGCGCCGGTTTCACCTCGTCCCGTGCAATCCAGATCGGGAGCAATGGCGGGACGGTGCAGGCCGACACCGGCTCGCTCGCACTATCCGGCGTGATCGCGGACTTGGGCGGCGCAACGGGTGCCGTCACCAAGACCGGCAACGGCACGCTGGTGCTGTCAGGGAACAACACCTACAGCGGCGGCACCATCATCAATGCGGGCATGCTGCAGCTGTCCGGCGCCGGCACGCTGGGCGCGGCGAGCGGAACGACGACCGTCAATGGCGGCGGTACGCTCGATCTCGGCGGCACCACGCAGACGCAGGCGGCGCTGAAGCTTGCCGGCGGCACCTTGCAGAACGGCTCGCTCAACGGCGCCATCACCTCGACAGGCGGCACGATCGACGGCCTCGGCGGTGCCGCGAGCCTCAACGCGACCGCCGGCACGACCCTCGTGCTCGGTGCCAACACCTATACCGGCGGTACGACGGTGAGCAATGCGACGCTGACGGTGAACGGCTCGCTCAGCGATCCCATCATCGGGGCCGGCGGTCTGCTCAACGGCACCGGCTCGGTCGGCGACACGACGATCCAGAGCGGCGGCACCTTCGCGCCAGGCTCCGGCACGCCGGGCACGTCGATGACAGTGAACGGCAATCTCGCGTTCCAATCCGGCGCGCTCTATGTCGTGGCGGTCAATCCTTCGACCGCATCCTCGGCCAATGTCACGGGCAGCGCGACGCTCGGCGGCGCCGCCGTCAATGCGGCGTTCGCCAACGGCAGTTATATCTCCAAGCAATATACCATCCTGAGCGCGGGCAGCGTCAGCGGCACTTTCGGCGCGCTCACCAACACCAATCTGCCGGCAAATTTCACCGACACGCTGAGCTACGACGCGACTCACGCCTATCTCAATCTGGCGCTGAACTTCATGCCGCCACAGCCAGGCCCGACCGCGCCGAACTTCGGCAGTGGCCTGAACCTCAATCAGCAGGCTATCGCGAACACGCTGGTCAACTATTTCAACACGACAGGCGGCATTCCGATGGTCTACGGCACGCTGACGCCGGCGGGCCTGACGCAGGCCTCGGGTAAACTGGCAACCGGCTCGCAGCAGACGACGTTCGATGCCATGAACCTGTTCCTGGGGCTGCTGACCGATCCCTTCTTGAACCGGAACGGCGGCGCGGCTTCGGTGCCGGACTCATCAAGCTATGCGGAGGAGGGCGATCCAAGCGCCCATGCCGCAGTGTCGAAGACCAGCGCATTTGCGATGTTCACCAAGGCAGCGCCGGTGCCGTTCGTGCCGCGCTGGAACGTCTGGGCGGCGGGCTATGGCGGCTCGCAATCGACCAGCGGCAACGCTGCGACCGGATCGAACGACACCACCAGCAGCGTGTACGGCACCGCGGTCGGAGCCGATTATCCGTTCTCGCCGAACACGATTGCGGGCTTCGCATTGGCTGGCGGCGGCACCAACTTTTCGGTCGCGGGCAGCGGCAGCGGCCGTTCGGATTTGTTCCAGGCCGGTGCCTATATCCGCCACACCGCAGGTGCGGCCTATGTCACCGCCGCGCTCGCCTATGGCTGGCAGGACATCACCACCAACCGCACCGTCACGGTCGCCAGCCTCGACCAGCTCCGCGCCGAGTTCAATGCCAACACATATTCCGGCAGGGTTGAAGGCGGCTATCGCATCATTGCGCCATGGACCGGCGGCATCGGCATCACGCCCTATGCCGCGGGCCAGTTCACGACCTTCGATCTGCCTGACTATGCCGAGCGGGCCGTCGTCGGTTCTTCCGCCTTCGCGCTCGCCTATGCCGCGAAGGGCGTGACCGATGTCCGCAGCGAGCTCGGCATTCGCACCGACAAGTCGTTTGCGATGGCCGACGGCCTGCTGACCCTGCGCACCCGGTTCGCCTGGGCGCATGATTATGATCCGGACCGCTCGATCGCCGCGACCTTCCAGGCGCTGCCCGGCGCGAGCTTCGTCGTCAACGGCGCCGCGCGAGCCTCCGACTCGGCGCTGACCACGGCATCGGTTGAGATGAAATGGCGTAACGGCTGGTCGGCAGCGGCCACCTTCGAAGGCGAGTTCTCCGACGTCACCTCGTCCTACGCCGGCAAGGGGGTGGTGCGGTACACTTGGTGAATGTCAGTGCGTCTGGCCGACTCTGGCATCAGATAGGCATGGCCAGGAAACAGCGGTCGTGGTGCGTCCAAGATCGTCGGAGAATATCTTCTTCGCCGGAACCTCGATCGAGGCAATAAACCCACTGTCGAAACGGTGCCCGGCGACGCGTCCGTTGTTATTTTCCCTGAGATATCGACGGGTTAGCCCGATATCGCCATCTTCCCTGTGTGCCCGACCGTTCCGGGCACGGAAGGAAGAAGTGTCATGCGACAGGTCCAGTCATTGCTCCGCAACGCGCCCGCGAAGATCGGCCGCCGTCTTGCGCAGATCGTCGCGATCGCTGCAGCCAGCCTGCCGCAGGCCGGCGCGTAGTTTTCCACCGCTGAGAAGCGCGGCATCCGCGCGTGCCGAATTAACTCACCCCCATTTCGCGTTAGTGCTAACGTGGTACCCCCGGGCTCTGCCGGCGCAGCAGGGAGGGTTCCATGTCGCGTTTCGTCGTTCAATTCATGAAGGACGTGCTCGGCGGCAACGGCCGCCAGCGCGAAGTTTGCCAGGGCGAACTCGAGGTCGACGCCTCGAGCGAAGGCCAGGCCACCGAAATGGCCAAGCTCATATTCTGTCAGGAACAGTCGCTCTGCGACTGGTCGTTGCATGCCGACCGCATTCGGATCGAGGCGGCCGACTTGCAGGTGACCTGACACCAGGTCGAGAGCAGCGGCATGCGCTCTTTCTCCGCTTGCGGGCGGGGCGACGGGCGTCTGCACGATTTCTGGATAATCGAAGAATACCCCTGAGTTGCCCGACGTGTCAAGTTGCCGTGTCCACCGGCGGCCGCCGGCTACTTTGCATGGGGTTGTTTTCGATATTTTGGCAGCGCACCCCTGCGACGACCTCCCCCGCAAGCGGGAGAGGTGCAGCTGGTCTGCCGCAAGACCGGAGCCAAACGCGGCGAAGCTCGTCGCTTTTTACTCGGGCAGGATGCGCACGGCACCCTTTGCCGCGCTGCTTGCGAACGCCGCATAGGCCTTCAGCGCGGTCGAGACGGCGCGCTTGCGCGGCGCCGCCGGCTTCCACGCCGCATTGCCCTTGGCCTCCATCGCAGCGCGGCGGCGCTTGAGCTCGGCATCGTCGACCTTGAGGTTGACCTTGCGGTTCGGGATGTCGAACTCGATGATGTCGCCTTCTTCGACGAGACCGATCAGGCCGCCTTCGGCGGCTTCCGGCGAGACGTGGCCGATCGACAGGCCCGACGAGCCGCCGGAGAAGCGGCCGTCGGTGATCAGCGCGCAGGCCTTGCCGAGGCCCTTCGACTTCAGATAGCTGGTCGGATAGAGCATTTCCTGCATGCCGGGGCCGCCGCGCGGACCTTCATAGCGGATCAGCACGACATCGCCGGCCTTGACCTTGTTGGTCAGGATGGCGTCGACCGAGGCGTCCTGGCTCTCGAAGATGCGGGCCGGGCCCGAGAACTTCAAAATGCTCTGATCGACGCCGGCGGTCTTCACGATGCAGCCGTCTTCGGCCAGATTGCCGAACAGCACGGCCAGGCCGCCGTCCTTCGAATAGGCATGCTCGGCGCTGCGGATGACGCCCTTGGCACGGTCGAGATCGACTTCTTCGAAGCGGCGATCCTGGCTGAACGCTTCCTGGGTCGGCACGTTGCCCGGCGCGGCGCAGTAGAAGTTGCGCACCTTGTCGCTCGAGGTGCGCACCACGTCCCAGCGGTTCAATGCGTCGGTGAGCGTCTCAGCATGCACCATCGGTCCGTCGGTCGTGAGCAGCCTGGCGCGATCGAGCTCGCCGAGGATCGCCATGATGCCGCCGGCATGATGCACGTCCTCCATGTGGACGTCCGGCACCGAGGGGGCCACCTTGCAGAGCACCGGCACCTTGCGCGACAGCCGGTCGATGTCGGCCATCGTGAACGGCACCTCACCCTCGCGCGCGGCGGCGAGCAGATGCAGCACGGTGTTGGTCGAACCGCCCATCGCGATGTCGAGCGTCATCGCGTTCTCGAACGACTTGAAGTTCGCGATGTTGCGCGGCAGCACCTTGGCGTCGTCCTGCTCGTAATAGCGGCGGGCGAGATCGACGATCAGATGGCCGGCCTCGACGAACAGGCTCTTGCGGTCGGCGTGGGTCGCCAGCACCGAGCCATTGCCGGGCAGTGCGAGGCCGAGCGCCTCGGTCAGGCAGTTCATCGAATTCGCGGTGAACATGCCGGAGCAGGAGCCGCAGGTCGGACAGGCCGACCGCTCGATCACCTCGACCTCTTCGTCCGACACGTTGGAGTCGGCCGCGGCAACCATCGCATCGATCAGGTCGACCGCGCGCTTCTTGCCCTTGAGCAGGATCTTGCCCGATTCCATCGGGCCGCCCGACACGAACACCGTCGGGATGTTGAGGCGAAGCGTCGCCATCAGCATGCCGGGGGTAATCTTGTCGCAGTTGGAGATGCAGACCATCGCGTCGGCGCAATGCGCGTTGACCATGTATTCGACGCTGTCGGCGATCAGTTCGCGCGAGGGCAGGCTGTAGAGCATGCCGTCATGGCCCATCGCGATGCCGTCATCGACCGCAATGGTGTTGAATTCCTTGGCGACGCCGCCGGCCTTCTCGATTTCCCGCGCCACCAGCTGGCCGAGGTTCTGCAGATGCACATGTCCGGGCACGAACTGGGTGAAGGAGTTGACCACCGCGATGATCGGCTTGCCGAAATCCTCGTTCTTCATGCCGGTGGCGCGCCACAGGCCGCGAGCACCCGCCATGTTGCGGCCGTGGGTGGTTGTGCGGGAGCGATAGGCGGGCATCGTAAATCCTTCTCAAATCCTTGGGCGATGGGCGCTTTTTAAGGGAGATGGCAGCCCTTATGCCCGCCCGTGGAGGCGGATTCAAGCGCGGAACCGCATGGCTGAACCCCGCAATCTGACTTCGATCCAGGCCGCCGTGGCCACGGCTCACATGCTCAATCCTCGAACCTGAACCTGAAGGCCTCGCCATGCCGGACCACGCGGCCTGCAGTTGGGGCAGGGAAGTGCCCGGTCAAGAGGTAGCTCGGCGTATCCGCCAATTCCTCCAGCAGCGTCACACGGGTGGCGAGCGCTGCCGCGGGATCGACATCGGCGGCATTCGACAGCCACGGCTCTGCGCACTGGATCGGATGATGGATCACGTCGCCCGACATCACGGCGTGATCGCTGCCGCCGTTGAGATGGATCTGCATGTTGCCGGCGGTGTGGCCCGGCGCCGGCGCAAAGCGCAGGCCCGCGTCGCGGTCGTCGAACAGCAGGTGGTCGGTCTCGACGAATTCGGCCTGACCGGCCGCAACGACGGGCAGCACCGAATCCTCGAACGAGCCGTGATTGACCGGCGTCAGCGGGTTCGCCCGGTGCGCGGCCTCCCAGTGGCGAAACTCGGCGCGTCCCATCAGGTAGCGCGCCTTCGGAAAGGTCGGCACCCAGCGCCCGTTGATCAGCCGCGTGTTCCAGCCGACATGGTCAACATGCAGATGCGTGCACATCACGAAGTCGACCTGCTCGGGCCGTACGCCGAGCGTGGCCATGTTTTCCAGGTAGGGCTGGTTAAGGGTGTTCCAGGCCGGCACGCGCGGGCGCGGCTTGTGATTGCCGCAGCAGGTGTCGACGACCGCGGTCCAGCGCGGCGCCCGCACCAGATAGGAGTGGTGGCTCAGGATGAAGCGGCCGGTCTCCGGCTCGATATAGCGGTGATCGAGCCAGCTTCGGTTCGCAGCGATCACCTCGTCGGTGACGTTGGCGAACAGCCATGTCTTGTCGAAGGCGAGCGAGGGGATTTCGACCAGCCGGTCGATCCGCATGCTGCCGATCGTGATCTGGCGCATGCGGGGCTCAGTTCTTGATGAGGTCGCCGAACGGCACCCAGCGCGTGCCGTCGTAGCGGATCAGTTGCAGGCTGGTCATGGGCGTGTACCGCTCCGGCGAATTGCTGACCGCCGTGCCGTTGATCAGCATCGGCAGATGCAGATCCCTGATGCCGGTCGCCTGCTTGATCACATTGGCGCGGGTAAGGTCGTTGCCGGCGGCCTTCAGCACTGCGACCAGCGTCTGTGCGATGGTGTAGCCGTAGATATTGAGCCAGTCGCTCTTGTTGGCGTCGGGCAGATATTTGTCCATGAAGGCGACCCATTCCTTGTAGCCGGCGTCGTCCTTCAGCGCCGGGTCGGTCGAGTCCTTCAGGTACTGGCTCGAGATCACGCCGGTGGAATTGTCCTTTCCGGCGGGTTCGAGCACGCCGCTGATCGAGGCCGAGACGTTGGAGATGATGGTGGTCGGCTTCCACCCGATCTCGCCGATCTTGCGGATCGCCTGTGCCGCGAATTTCGGCGTCGCCGCGACCAGCACGACGTCGGCGCCGCTGCTCTTGAGTAGCAGGATCTGCGTATCGACGGTGGGGGCGGTGGTCTCGTAAGCCGCGCGCGCCACGATCGCCTCGGCGCTGCCGAGGCCTTCCTCCAGCGCTTTCAGATAGTCCTTGCCGAGGTCATCGTTCTGATAGAGCACACCGACCCTGGCGTTCGGGTGGCTCGCCTTGACGTATTTGGCGTAGGCGATCGCCTCGTCGCGATAGGTCGGCTGCCAGCCGACGGTCCACGGAAAGTTCTTCGGATCGTCCCACTTCGCCGCGCCCGAGCCGAGGAAGAGCTGCGGCACCTTCCTGTCGTTGAGATATTTGTGCACGGCGCTGTTGGTCGGCGTGCCGACGCCGCCGAAGATCAACAGCACCTCGTCGCTCTCGACCAGGCGACGGGTCTGCTCCACGGTCTTGGGCGGGCTGTAGGCGTCGTCGGCGATCATCATCTGGACACGCCGGCCGTTGATGCCGCCCTCGTCATTCACCTTGCGAAAATAGGCCTCCGCCGATTTCGCAATCTGCGCAAAGGCCGAGACGGGGCCGGACAGCGGCGCGGTGGTTCCGATCTTGATTGTTTTGTCGTCGGCGCCTGGATCGTATTTCGGGCTCTCGGCTCGTGCGGCGCCGGCGGCGATCAACGGCAGCAGCAAAAAGGCCGCGCGCAAATGACAGCGGACGAGGCGCGCCATGACGGAATCTCCCCAGATTGCTCTCCGCCTCTTCGGAGCGGAGTTGAAACGCGAAACCTTCGCCCGCCGCCTGCGCGGCGTGCGGGCCGCGACCGCCGCCATCCGGACGAACGATCGTTCGTACGTTGACTAACGAACGATCGTTCGATAGTCAAGGCGTCATGACGGCTTCCACATCCAGCGCGGCCGAGGCGGTCGTGACCTCCACCCGTGAGCGCATCCTCAGCGAGGCGCTCAGCCTGTTCGCGCAAAGCGGCTATGGCGGCGCGTCGATGCGCGAGCTCGCGCGCCGCGTCGGCATCCGCGAGAGCAGCCTCTACAATCATTTTCCGGGCAAGGCCGCGATCCTCGAGGCGATCGTCAGCGAGCACGGTCCGGCGAGTTCCGCCGACCGGCTCGAGGCGCCGCGCTATCGGCAGCTCGCGCGGCAGCCGGCGGCGTTCTGCCGCCAGTTCGCGCTCGACCTCGTCGAACAATGGTCGGATCCGCGTGAGCATCAGTTCCAGAAGGTCATCACTGCCGAGCGCAACCGTGTGCCCGGTATCCGCGCCAAGTTCGCCGACCATTTCTATGCGCGCGAGCAAAGCCTGATGACGGACTATTTCCGCGGCTTCGCGCTCGCCGGACTGATCTCGACCACGGACCCGCGCGAGGCGGCACGGCTGTTCGCGGCCGGCCTGATCTATCTCAGGCTCGAACACTATGTAATGGGCGCGCAGGCCTCGCCGCGGCCGAAGGTGATCGAGGCGATCGACCGCTATCTCGCGTTCTTCCTGTCGCTGATTGCGGCAAGGGACGCGGACACATCGGACAAGAAGCAACGAAAAAAGGGAGAGACGCGTGGCAAGGCTGCCTCTGATTGATCCGGACACCACGAGCGGCGACATCCGCGCGGCATTCGACCGCATGCCGGTCCAGCTCAACATCTTCCGCATGATGGCCCATGCCGAGGCCAATATGATCCCGGCGATGCGGCTCGCCAATTCGATCCTGCACAAGCAGAAGCTGTCGGCGGTCAACCGCGAGCTCTTGATCCTGCAGGCCGCGCAACTCGAGGGCGGCGCCTATGAGTGGCGCCAGCACGTGCCGATCGCGCTCGGCGTCGGCGTGAAGCAGGCGCAGATCGATGCCGTCGAGCGCGGCAATTACGACGATGCCGCACTCGATGCGGCCGAGCGCGCGCTGCTCGGCTTCGGCCGCGAGGTGGTCGAGAAGGTGCGGGTCGGCGATGCCGTCTTCGCCGCCGCGCGCAAGCATTTCAGCGATCAGGAGATCGTCGAGGCGATCGTGGCGCTCGGCTTCTACATGATGATGGCGCGGCTGACGGAGGCGACCGAGACCGATCTCGATCCGGCCGCCGGCATGGCCGTGTTCGAGGGCGGCAAGAAGCGGGGTTGATGGGATGTCGGAGACGTCGCAAGAGGCCAAGCAAGGGACCTCGCAAGACACCAAGCCGGAACGCTATGTGCGGCCCCTCAGCGCTGAGTCGTCAGGCAAGGCGCCGGGCAGGGGACGCCTCAACGGCCGCCGCATCCTGGTGGTCGGCGGCGGCCAGCGCGTGTTCGACGCAGCGACCGACCCGGTCGGCAACGGCCGCGCGATGAGCCTGCTGTTCGCGCGCGAGGGCGCGCATGTCGCGGTCGCCGACCTCAACCGTAGCTCGGCCGAGGATACGGTCGCGCGCATCGCGGCTGACGGTGGCCGCGCCTTCGCGATCGCGGCTGACGTCACCAACGAGGCGGATGTCATCAGGATGATCGACGAGGCGCGCCACGCGATGGGCGGGCTCGACGGCATGGTGCTGAACATCGGCACCTTCGGCAAGACCGGGCTCGACAATGTCAGCGCGGAAGAATGGAACAGGATCTACGACGTCAACGTCCGCGGCCCGATGCTGTGCTGCCGCGCGGCTCTGCCCAAATTCGCCGATGGCGGCTCGATCGTCTTCATCTCCTCGATCGCGGCGCTGAAGGCGGGATCGCAGATGGCGGTCTATGATTCCTCCAAGGCCGCACTCGGCGGCCTGATGCGCAACATCGCGCATACCGGCGCGCGGCGCGGCATCCGCGCCAATCTGGTCTATCCCGGGCTGGTCGATACGCCGAACGGCCGCGAGGCCGGCGCGGGACGGCCGTCGCGCGGCAAGAGCCAGGTTCCGTTCGGCCGCCAGGC
>DASVOL010000165.1:0-13680 GCA_036383375.1 Bradyrhizobium sp.
TGGGGTTTACGAGCTCGGGTTAACGGGCGCTTATCCGCGATCGCTGCGCCGCCACGGGAACAGGTTGGCCGGGAAGTCGGCGGCGGGCTTGCGCTCGCGCGGCTCGGGGATCACCGGCCGTGCGTTCGGATCCTTGACGATCACCTCGCGATACAGGTGCCAGGTGGCGTGACCGAGCAGGGGGATCACGACGGCAAGGCCGAGGAAGAACGGGATCGTGCCGAGCAGCAGTAACACCGCGACGATCAGGCCCCAGGCCGCCATCGGCACCGGGTTCTGTGCGACGGCGCGCATCGATGTCACCATGGCTTCGCCGGCGCTTGCCTGGCGGTCGAGCATCATGGGGAAGGCGACCACGCTGATGCAAAGTGCGACGAGCGCGAACAGAAAGCCGACACTGCAGCCGACCACGATCAACCACCAGCCTTGCGATGTGGTCAGCACGCGCGTGGCAAAATCGGGAATGTCGGCCGCAACCGCATAGCCGAATACAGCGGTGTAGATCGCCTGCGCGGTCGCGATCCAGGTCACGAACAATGCGAACAGCAACGTTCCAACCCCGAGCATCGCGCCGAATGACGGCGAGCGGAATACCTGGATGGCGTCCCATGCGGATGCCTCACCGCCGTCCTCGCGGCGGCGGCTCATCTCGTAGAGGCCGATCGCGGCGAACGGGCCGAGCAGGGCAAAGCCCGCGGCCAGCGGAAACAGCAGGGGCAGCACGGAATAGCCGTGCACGGTGCGCGCAAGCACGATGCCGAGCACGGGATAGATCAGACAGAGGATGATGGCGTGGCTTGGTACTGCCTTGAAGTCTTCCCAGCCGAGACGCAGCGCTTGATGCAAATCGGACAGGCCGATGGTGCGGATGACCGGCGCAGACGCGGCGCCTTGTCCGCTCTGCGTCATCCCCGTGACATTGCCTTGGTATGGAGTGGCCATGGTCGTTGTCTCCCTCTGGGCGGGCGCATTCTGCGCCCGGCGCGCGGGCACAAACGTACCGCCTCTCGAAGCGATCACGAGCAAGCCAGACGCGAAAGACAAAGCAGGGAACTGGCCGTGTCGCGAACTGTGCAGCAAGGGTACTCCCAAACCGCGGCAAAAGCACTCACGCTTAGGTGAATGTCGCATTGGCAAGGTATTGAGGGGGCGATACACTTGAACTGCGACCTCGGTCAGCCGGCGCATTGCCGTGTGGCCTTCACATCTCAACTCTCTTGGGAGCGAACGATGAGCATTTTCGGAAAAATCATGGGCGCGATCTTCGGCAGCAGTGCCAGCGCCGCGCCCGCCGGCGGAACGGCCACGAGCGCAGCTCCCGCCGGTGGATCCGGTAGCGCATCGCCGTCTCCTGCCGCAGTGCCCGCCGGCGCCGCGCCCGCGCAGTCCGTTGACGTCGCCCCGATCCTCGACAAGGCGGTTGCCGCAAAGGGCGAGAAGCTCGAGTGGCGGACCTCGATCGTCGACCTGATGAAGGCGCTCGACATCGACTCCAGCCTGTCGGCGCGCAAGGAGCTCGCCAAGGAGCTCGGCTACACCGGCGACACCAACGATTCCGCCAGCATGAACATCTGGCTGCACAAGCAGGTGATGACCAAGCTCGCGGCCAATGGCGGCAAGTTGCCCCCCGATATCAAGCACTGACGGGATCATCTTCCCGCAGACGGCCGGGGCCCGCGCCAGCGCGGGCCCTTTTTTATGGACCGGCGAGCATCTATAGGTCGGCGGACAAGAAGGAGAACGTCCATGAAAGCTCTCATCACTGATCTCGATCGCCGGACGATGCTTGCGACTGGCGCCCTCGCACTGGCCGGCGCCGCCGCGCAATCTGTGCCGGCCCATGCCGAGGCCGCGCCGAAGGCGCTGTTTCCAGTGCCGGCCGTGACGATCCCGATCGTCGGTGCCGCCGAGGTGTTCCAGGTCCGCCG
The DNA here is from genome assembly GCA_036383375.1 of Bradyrhizobium sp. Classification (GTDB taxonomy): domain Bacteria; phylum Pseudomonadota; class Alphaproteobacteria; order Rhizobiales; family Xanthobacteraceae; genus Bradyrhizobium. The sequence goes on from DASVOL010000165.1 coordinate 1,929, forward strand.
CATCTACTGCATCGGCCGCAACTACGCCGCGCACGCCATCGAGCGCGGCTCCGATCCGACCCGCGAGCCGCCGTTCTTCTTCCAGAAGCCGACCGATGCGATCCAGAACGTCGCGATCGGCACGGTCGCCGATCATCCTTATCCGTCGCTGACCAGGAACTATCACCATGAGGTCGAGCTGGTCGCCGCGTTGAAGTCCGGCGGCACCAACATCCCCGCCGACAAGGCGCTCGATCACGTCTATGGCTACGCGCTCGGCCTCGACATGACGCGGCGCGATTTGCAGAACGGCATGGCCGCGGAGAAGAAGCCGTGGGAGATCGGCAAGAGCTTCGACCATGCCGCGGTGCTCGGGCCGATCCATCCGGCTGACAAGACCGGCCATTTCACCAAGGGCGCGATCTCTCTCGCGGTCAACGGCACGGTGCGGCAGAGTTCGGATCTGAAGAACATGATCTGGAGCGTCGCCGAGCAGATCGCAAAGCTCTCGGAGGCGTTCGAGCTGAAGGCCGGCGACATCGTCTATTCCGGAACGCCGGAGAATGTTGGTCCGGTCGTCAAGGGCGACGTGCTGCTGTGCAAGCTCGAGGGCTTGCCCGACATGTCGATCAAGATCGTCTGACGCCGGGCAGGGCGCCAAAGCGTTTTCGAGCGAAGTGGATACCGGTTCGCGTGAAGAAAACGCGTCATGAGAAACAGCTAGAGCCCCGTTCCGATTCCATCGGAACGGGGCTCTAGCCCGCAAGGTCCGCGTATTCCGGATGCTTGTCGAGGTAGTCCACGACGAAGCCGCAGCCGGCGATCACCTTGTGGCCGTCGGCGCGGATCAGCTCCAGCGCGCCCTTGACCAGCTCCGACGCGATGCCGCGGCCGCGCAGGGCGCGCGGTGTCTCGGTATGGGTGATGATGACGGCCGAGGGCGTCTGCCGGTAATTCGCAAAGGCTGTGCCGCCCTCGGTGTCGAGTTCGAAACGCCTTTCGGCCTTGTTGTCGCGGACGGCAGCCATCGCAAAATCCCGGTTGATTCACCCGCCTTGATCTAAGCCCGTGAACCCGCCGGTGCAAAGCCGCGACCAACCCGCAAATTGGCATTTGTGGATTGACGATATGCGCATTCTTGCCTGGCTGACCGCCGGATTGCTCGGCGTAGCGCTGACGCTGCCAAATCCTCCGCAAGCCGCCGCCGGGGACGATCCGAGCTGGCAGACCTGCATTGGCGCCACGACGGCCCCAAGCGACCGCGTCACCGCCTGCACGGTGGTGATCGACGGCAAGACCCAGAGCGGCAGGCGGCTGGCCGGCGCCTATTGCAACCGCGGCCACGGACTGACCGAAAAGCACGAATTCGACGCCGCGCTTGCCGACCTCAACGAGGCGATCAAGCTCGATCCCGCCTTTGCCTGCGCCTACACCAATCGCGGCCGCGTCTACGCCTTCAAGCAGGATCTCGATCATGCCATCGCCGACTACGACGAGGCGATCCGGATCGATCCGGCGTTTGCGATGGCCTACAACAATCGCGGCGACGCCTGGCTCAACAAGGGCGATCTCGACCGTGCGCTGGCCGATCTCAGCCTCGCCATCAAGTACAATCCAGAGCTCTCCACCGCCTATGGCAATCGCGGCTTCGTCTACTACCGCAAGCGCGACGCGGCGCACGCGATCGCCGACTTCACCACCGAGATCAAGCTCGATCCCAACGTGCTCGCCTACATCAACCGCGGCAATGGCTACCGCGATGCCGAGCAGCTCGACCGCGCCGCCGCCGACTACGGCGAGGCGGTGAAGCTTGCGCCGACCGATGCGCGCGGGTGGCGCAACCGCGGCATGATCAAGCTGTTTCAGGGCGACAACAAGGGCGGGATCGCCGACTACGACAAGGCGCTGCAATACGATCCCGCCGACGTCTATTCCTGGAACAACCGCGGTCAGGCCAAGCTGCGGCTCGGCGACAAGAAGGGCGCCGCATCCGATCTTCGCAGGGCGCTCGAGCTGCAGCCGGACCTGAAGACCGCCAAGGAGGCACTGGCGCGGCTCGGCGGCTGACCCGCGGCGCCCACAGCCATCCTGGCCTGCCGCAGCGCACATACGCGGATCGGGCCTTGCGGGCCGATGCAATTCGATTAGGCTTGTTCCCAGACATACGCCCCCGGATGCGGCCCAATGGTCGTCTGGTACCGAGTGGTGAGGCCGGCCGCTGACGTATGCCCCTTGTCGCAAGGAGGTTCGTCATGTCGGACAATCGTTTCTTCGGCACACACCGCCCCTGGGAGGACTGGCTCGGCATGCTGCTCGGCGTGCTGATCATGGTCTCGCCCTGGTTTCCGATGCAGGTCAGCGACGTCGTCGATGTCGAGCGCAGCCACCTGGTGCTCAACAGCTTCGTGGTCGGCATGCTCGTGCTGGGCCTCGCCCAGCTCGAATATGTCGCGCTGCATCGCTGGGAGGAGGTGGCGAGCATCGCGCTCGGCCTCTGGCTGATCGCGTCGCCCAACATCTTCGGCTATTCGGAAGACCAGACGCTGCAGCTCTGGCACATCCTGCTCGGCGGGCTGGTCGCCATGATCGGCGCGCTGCAGCTCTGGCAGGACTGGAACCTGAGCGAGCAGGATCTGGCCAAGCATCCGCAATAGCGGTCTCGGGACCAAATATTGCCGGGTTAGCAGCCGCCGGCGCGGTATCATCGCGCCGCGCCCGGCGGGCCTTGCCGAGGCGCGCTGCTTGGCGATAAACCAGGTGGTACCAACCCCTTGCGGCGCTTGAAGACGCCCGGTTCTGACCGAGGAAACACCCGATGACCGTCCTGACCATGCCCTGTCTGTTGTGCGTATCGGCGGGGCGGCAATGAGCGGGATCGAGGTGACCGCGCCGCGCGGCGGGATCGCGCGGGTGTCGCGCCGGGTGATGAATCTCGCCTACATCCTGACCCAGAACGCCCGCCGCCACGGCGATCGTCCCGGCTTCATCTGGAACGAGAAGGCCTGGTCGTGGCGCCACATCGACCAGAACGTCTCGGCACTGGCGGCGGCGCTCGCCGCGCGCGGCATCGGCAAGGGCGACCGCATCCTGGTGCATTCCAAGAACTGCGACGAGATGTTCTGGTCGATGTTCGCGGCCTTCCGGCTCGGCGCGGTCTGGGTGCCGACCAATTTCCGCTTGATGCCGGACGAGGTCGCCTATCTGGCGGCGGCCTCCGGCGCCAAGGCGTTTCTCTGCCATGCCGACTTCCCCGAGCACGCCAAGGCGGCGGCCAATCCCGCGCTCGAATTCGTCTGGCGGATCGGCGAGGCGGGCACGTTCGGCGAGGCCACCGTTGGCGACGTCATCGCCCGACATGCCGGCGCTGTCGTCGAGAACACGCCGGTCGAGTACGACGATCCCTGCTGGTTCTTCTTCACGTCAGGCACCACCGGCCGCTCCAAGGCCGCGGTGTTGACCCACGGCCAGATGGCGTTCGTGATCACCAACCATCTCGCCGACCTGATGCCGGGCACCACCGAACAGGACGCCTCGCTGGTGGTGGCGCCGCTGTCGCATGGCGCCGGCGTCCATCAACTGGTGCAGACCGCGCGCGGCGTGCCGACCATCCTGCTGCCGTCGGAGAAGTTCGACATCGCCGAGGCGTACCGGCTGATCGCCAAGCACCGCGTCAGCAACATGTTCACGGTGCCGACCATCCTGAAAATGATGGTCGAGCATCCAGCCGCCGACCAGCACGACCATTCCTCACTGCGCTACATCATCTATGCCGGCGCGCCGATGTATCGCGAGGACCAGAAGGCGGCGCTGAACAAGCTCGGCGGCGTGCTGGTGCAGTATTTCGGCCTCGGTGAGGTCACCGGCAACATCACCGTGCTCCCGCCCGGCCTGCACGATCCCGAGGACGGGCCGCATGCGCGGATCGGCACTTGCGGCTTCGAGCGCACCGGCATGCAGGTCTCTATCCAGGGCGACGACGGACGCGAGCTGAAGGCGCACGAGACCGGCGAGATCTGCGTGATCGGCCCCGGCGTGTTCGCCGGCTATTACGACAACCCCGAGGCCAATGCGAAGGCGTTTCGCGACGGCTGGTTCCGCACCGGCGACCTCGGCCACATCGACGAGGAGGGTTTCGTCTACATCACCGGCCGCGCCTCCGACATGTACATCTCCGGCGGCTCCAACATCTATCCGCGCGAGATCGAGGAGAAGCTCCTGACCCATCCCGCGGTCGGCGAGGTCGCCGTGCTCGGGGTGCCCGACCCGTTCTGGGGCGAGGTCGGCATCGCCGTCTGCGTCGCGCGCGAGGGCGTGGACGCGGTCGCGGAGGCGGAGCTTGCGGCGTATCTCGCGCCGAAGGTGCCGCGCTACAAGATGCCAAAACGCTTCTTCTTCTGGGAGGCGCTGCCGAAGTCCGGCTATGGCAAGGTGCCGAAGCGGCTGATCCGCGACGAGCTCGAGGCGCGCGGGCTGCTCGAGGTGATCGCCAAATCGACGGGCGCGTGAGGCGATGCGCAGCATCGCCCAGCCTGGCGCTCCCATCCCCGAGCGCATCCAATGGGTCGCCGCGCGCGGCCGCGCGTTTTCCTTCGTGCTCGATGCCGGCATTCCCTTGCTCGAAGCGGTGCGCCGCGGCTTTGCGGCGGAAGGATTTTCCGGCGGCGTACTGAACGCCACCGGCGGCGCGCTCGGGCCGTTCGCCTATGTGATGCCGGCGCTGTCGAAGGACGGCGTCAACGCCGCGTTCTACAGCGATACGTTCCGTCCCGATGGCGTGACGCAGCTCAAGCTCGCGGCGCTGACCTTTGGCGAACGCGACGGCGCGCCGTTCTTCCATTGCCACGGCCTGTGGACCGAGGCTGACGGCCGCTTCAACGGCGGACACATGCTGCCGGATGCAACCATCGTCGCCGAGCCGTTCGAGGTCAGCGCATTCGGCATCGACGGCGCGACGTTTGTGGCGGAGCCCGACAGCGAGACCAATTTCAAGCTGTTCGGGCCGGTTGCCAGCGCGCCGGCGGGTGCGAAGACCACGAACCATGCCTTCGCGTTACGGCTGCGGCCGAACCAGGATTTCGCCTGTGCTCTTGAGGGCTTCTGCCGTGAGCACGGCATTCTGCGCGCGCGGCTGCATGGCGGCGTCGGCTCGACCATCGGCGCGGTCTTCAGCGGTGGCCACAGCGTGGTGCCGTTCGCGACCGAGCTTGCGGTGACCGCGGGGCAGATCGCGCCCGACGCCAATCGTCGGCTGCGCGCCAGCCTCGACATCGCGCTGGTCGACTATCTCGGCGGCATCGCCGAGGGACGCCTCGTGCGCGGCGACAATCCCGTGCTGATGACGATGGAGCTGGTGCTGGAAGTGCTGGAAGAGGCGGAGCGGCCGTAGGGGGCCTTTCTCCCCACGGTCCTCCTGGCGTTTGTTGGAGTCGATACCGCGCCACATCCTTCGCCGGGACGACGATGGAGGTGGGGTGCGATTCAAGTTGTCACAGACGCGATGTCATCACCCGCGAAAGCGGGTGATCCAGTATTCCAGAGACGCCGGTGCTTGAGCCGAGAGGCCGCGGCGTACTGGATCGCCCGGTCGAGCCGGGCGATGACAGGTGTGGTGAGGACGCAGTTTCGCATTCGCTCACCGCCGCTTGCGGACGTGAACGTTGATGTCGAGGTCGATCGCGCTGACGCAGGTCTGCTCGGTGCGGTGCGAGCCGCCCTCGTGCCAGGCGTCCTTGCGCAAGCTGATGGCGGTGACCTGCGCAAGCCGCAGGCAGCGCCATTGCGGCAGCTTGCCCGAACTTTCGCCGGCGAACTGCCAGGCCAGCACGACCTCTTCGCCGCTCTTGTTGTGGCCGATGATATGCGGACAGAGCTCGCGCGGCCGGCCGTCATAGATGCAGACCACTTGCTGCTCGGTGAGGATCGCCGTGCGGAAAAGCATGTAGGTGCGACTTGGCATCGGCTCAGTCGTCGAAGATGCGGAAGACGGCGGCGGCTGTCACCAGCAGCTTGTCGCCGGCGAAGGCTTCCGCATCGACGAAAGCGAAAGTCCGCGTCACCTTCTTCAAGGTCGTGCGGCCAATGATCCATGGACCCGGCGCGGCGCCGCCGACGAAGCGGGTGTCCAGTGAAACGGTCGCGCATTTGCGCTTGGTTGCCATGAACACGGCACTGCCGAGGGCGGTATCGAGAAAGCCGAGGATCGCCCCGCCATGAATGTAGCCGTAGGGATTGCCGTGCCGGTCGTCGCTCTGAAACCCCCATTCAGGTGCGGCGTCGCCGGTCTCGCGCCAGTAGTAGGGGCCATTATGGTCGATGAAACCTGGGCGGCTGGGCAGGAGCTTGAACCCTTCCGGAGGCGAGGTTGTCATTTCGGGAATCCCAACAAGGCTTGCTGATTCCGCGTCGGATGCGCGGGACGTCGAACCTAGCATTGTGCGCCGGCATGCGCGCCAGACCAGTCCGTGTGTTCCTGTTGTGTTCTTGACGGGTTCGCCTCGATCTGGGATCGTGGTTGGCGCCGCCGCGGCGTGCCGGAAGCAGGACGAATGGCCAGAGGACGACACCGCCCGATCAACATGCCCGCGCCGTATCTGAGGCGGGTCTGGCTCGATCCGGAGCGCATTCCCAATCGCAACGCGTATCCGTTCGTGCTGCCGCTGCTGCGCGACGAATTCGAACTCAGCTTCGACAAGGCGATCACCATCATCGTCGGCGAGAACGGCACCGGCAAGTCGACGCTGCTGGAAGGCATCGCCGTGATGGCCGGCTATGACGATGCCGGCGGCGGCAAGGGTTATCGGCCGGTCGACCACAGCAATGCGGTGGAGAAGATGGGCGGCTCGCTTGCGTCAGCGCTGCGCGCGAGCTGGCTGCCCAGGATCACCAGCGGCTGGTTCTTCCGGGCCGAAAGCTTCTTTTCGGTCGCCAGATATCTCGATTCCGTCGCCAGCCCTTATGCCGACTTCCTATCTCATTCGCATGGCGAGGGTTTTTTGCGCTTCTTCGAGGAGCGCTGCCAGCGGCAAGGTATCTTCATCTTCGATGAACCTGAGTCCGCGCTGTCGCCTGCGCGCCAGATCGAATTCCTCAAGCTGCTGCGGCGGATGGATAGTTCCGGCAATTGTCAGGTCATCATGGCAACGCACGCGCCGATACTGATGGCCTATCCGAACGCGACGCTGCTGCGGCTGACGAAGTACGGGCTCGAGCCGGTGAACCTGAGAGACACGGATCACTACAAGGTCATGCGCGAGTTCTGCGACGATCCGAAGGGGTTCGTCGAGGCGGCGATCGAGGAGTGACGCCGATCCCGGCGGGCTTGCCTCGCGGGGAAGCCGGCGGCGGCGACTTCGCTCTGGTGCAAGAAGCCGGCCCCCGATCTAGTCTAGAACCTCGAACCATAAACTGCGGCATGCGCCAGGCGGCGCAGGGCCGACAGACATCGGGAGAGGAACAAGGATGAGGCTGACGATCGCGAAGGCTGGCGTGGTGGTGGCGGCATTGGCCGTATTGGGGGCCGCCTGGGCCCATGGGCCGACCCGCCAGAAGGTGCGGGAATCCATCGAGATCGACGCGCCGCAGGCCAAGGTGTGGGCGGTGATCGGCAATTTCCAGGACATGAGCTGGCTTGCCGGTGTCGCCAAGACCGAGGGCGAGAAGGGCAACGAGATCGGCGCCACGCGGCGGCTGACACTGGCGCCCGGCATTACCATCGACGAGGAGCTCTACAAATACGAGCCCGAGATGATGAGCTATTCGTACCGGATCACCGCCGTCGACGTGAAGGTGCTGCCGGTCACCAACTACTCCTCGACGCTGTCGGTGTCGCCGGCGCCCGGCGGCAAGACGAAGCTGGAATGGGCCGGTGCGTTCTATCGCGGCTTTCCGAACAACGATCCGCCGCCGGAGCTGAACGACGAGGCTGCGGTGAAGGCGGTGAGCGAGCTGTACAAGGGCGGCCTGGCGGCGCTGAAGAAGAAGATCGAGAGCGGAAGCTGAGCATGCGTGCGATCGCGGTGCTGGCGCTGCTCGCCGGCTTCAGCGGCGCGCGGGCCGAGGAGGCCTTTGTCACCAACCAGCTCAGCGACGATCTGACGGTGGTCGATCTTGCGACCGCGAAGCCGGTCGCGACCATCGCGATCGGCGGCAAGCCCGCGGGCATTGCCGTAAGCCATGACGGCCGCTTCGCCTATGTGACGAGCCCGGATGCCAAGGCGGTCACGCTGGTCGATGCGTCTACGCGAAAGGTGGTCGGCCGGGTCGAGGTCGGCGGCGGGCCGCTCGGCATCGCGGTCGCGCCTGACGGCGCAACCGTCTATGTCGCCGACTGGTACGCCGCCGCGGTGCGGGTGATCGATGCCAGGGAGCAGCGGGTCGTCGCCAGTCTTGCGGTCGGCGCATCGCCGTCCGGGCTTGCCGTGACGCCGGACGGGCGGCTGCTGCTCTCGGCCGATCGCGACGACGACAGCGTGTCGATATCAGACATTGCCGCGCACGAGCGGCGAGGGGTCGTGAAGGTCGGGACCCGTCCGTTCGGCGTCACCATCGATGCCGAGGGCAAGCGCGCCTACACCGCCAATGTCGGGTCCAACGACGTCTCGGTGATCGATATCGCAACCGCGCGCGAGATCGGCCGCGTCCATGTCGGCCTGCGCCCCTATGCGGTGGCGCTGGCGCAGGGCCGCGGCTTCGTCACCGACCAGTATGACGGCAAGGTCAGCGTGTTCGACCTCGCGACGTTGCAGCCGGTGAAGCGGATCACGGTCGGCGATTACCCCGAAGGCATCGAGGCGACCGCCGACGGCAAGCGCATCGTGGTCGCGAACTGGGAGAGCAATACGCTGAGCGTGATCGATGCTGACGAGCTGAAGCTGATCAGCGAGGTCAAGGTCGGCGACGGCCCAAGGGCGTTCGGGGCGTTTCTGAGAAGGACGGAGTAGGTGCAATCTGCAATGCAGGCGTCGTTTCGGGACCAGAGCGTGGCGTCCTGACAAGCGAATTCATCGCCCATTCGAACTTGCGCATGAAGATCAGGGTCAGCATCCGCTCGGTTGGGCTGATCGCGATGAGGCTGTCGGGCAACTGGTCGACTTGCAACAAGTTGCGCAGCATCCGATCCACGTCTTCGCGGTTGTCGTGGGACACCAGCATCATCATGCGCTCGAGCGGAAAGCGCTGGATCGTCTGGTGCAGTTCCCACAGCATATTTTCGGTTATCTCCCCGGGCCAGTCGAAGACAACGAAGTCTGCGAAGCTCAATTGGGTTGCGATGACTTCCTTCCAATCCTCATGTGATCTCGGGTTGGCCATGAGGGGCATGTAGGTCTCACCGAGCACCCAATTATCCATTCTGGCAAGACCGCCTTCCCACGTTGTTGCCAGCGTTTCATCGGTCAAAAGCAGGATCTGTCCATACGTGCCGCACACCGGCATGACTTCCGCAATGTGGCTTCTCGCGAACACGCGCGCATTGCGCCGAAAGACCACGATCCGAAACAACGTATCGACGTGGCGCTTGACGAGCATCTTGATCGCAGCGCTGGCGAGAAATGCACTCCAGCTCGCTACGATGCTGAAAAGTAGTCCCAGCCAGAAGCCGAACGCAATGTAGGACGCCGCGAAGGCGAGAAATCCAGCGAGAGCATTCACCCAGCGGAGCTTGGTTCGATTCCACAGGATATAGTTGCTGAACTCAAGATATCGCGGCGTCCGATAGACGTCGGGATTTACAAGATAGCGCCTGAGCACAGCTTGACGGTGGGCATGAATGAAGACCACGCCAGACGCGAGGAACAGCATGCCGAGGCCCACATATTTCAGGTGCGCCGGGATGGAGAAGCAGAGAATGAAGGCCCCGGCGACCATACTGATACGAGCGAACCACCGGAGCGGGCGAAAGAACGGGTGATCGAACTTGTACTGTTCCATATTGCAACAAAGTTGGTGGCTGCGCTCCACGCTAAGTCATGTTCAAGAAACCAGCTGTGAGTGGTTTCATACTGCGCGTCGGAAAATGAGAGCCGCGGAGCAGTATGTGTCTGATCGACGGCCGGCACACCATTCGGGCCTTCCGGAGCGGCAGATGACGGATTCGCCGAACCCGCCATAGGCTGTGCATGCGCGACGCCATTGGCCTATCGGGGAGGCAGGAGTATATTATCTGGCAAACATGAGGAAACAGGGAGGATGCCATGCATCATACCTTGGTGCCGAGCGACCGCGTCGAGCACGTCTGCGTGTTCGGGCGCGATGGCGCAAAGCTCGGATCGATCGAGCGGCTGATGCTCGACAAGGTGAGCGGAACGGTGGCCTACGCCGTGATCAAGACCGGTGGCGTGCTCAGCAGCCACCACCATTACCCGGTCAGGTGGACCGCCTTGAAATTCGATCCCGCGCGCCAGGCCTTCGAGGCCGAGGTGACGCTGGACGATCTGCGCACCGGCCCGTCCGAGTTCGACGGCGACGAATTCGACTGGGGCGACCGCTCACACGCCTACACGCACCCGAACTATTGGGCGGTGTAGCGCGGAGCAAGTAGGGCGGGTTAGCCGAAGGCGTAACCCGCCAAGTTTGGCGTAAGAACGGCGGATTACGCTTCGCTAATCCGCCCTACGCTTACTGCCTTCGTGGTAACTTTGATTGCTTAGTCAAGGCAGACGCATGCCCCAGTTCAAGCCCGCCGGCTGGCCTTCCGTCATACCGCGAATTGTCACGCGCGATCTCACCGGCCTGGCCGGATTCCTAAGAGACGTCTTCGGTGCGGAGGGTGACGTCCGGTCCGGAGCGCCAACGGAAATTCGGATCGGAGACTCGATCATCCTGATCAGCGACGGCGGAGGCGTCCGCGAGGCGATGCCGGCGTTTCTCTATGTCTACGTTGAGAACGCGGATGAGACCTACCGGCGAGCGATCGCGGCAGGCGCTGAATCGATCGAGGCACCTGCGGATACGCCTTATGGCGACAGACGCGCGATGGTCCGGGATTCCTGGGCCAACGTCTGGCAGATTGCCACCTACCGCGGGAATTGAGACAGTGCGTAGGGCGGGTTAGCCGTAGGCGTAACCCGCCGCAATTTTGCGTGGGATCGGTGGATTACGCTTCGCTAATCCACGCTACGAATTCATCCGAGCTACTTGCTTGGTAAATGTCTGGCAGATTGCCACGTACTGCGGAAGCTGACTCGGAATCTGTAGGATGGGTTTCGCTTCGCTCTACCCATCCTACGCACTCACCCGGAAAAGACCCGCAAGCCGCGCTACCGCCCGCGCGCGATGCGGCTACTCAGCCGCCTCGCTCGCCGAGCTCTTCCTCGGCTTGCTGTTCGCCTTCTTCAGCACCGGCGCCAGAAACTTGCCGGTGTAGCTCCTCGGCGCTTTGACGATATCCTCGGGCGGGCCCCAGGCGACGATTTCGCCGCCGCCGTCGCCGCCTTCGGGGCCGAGGTCGATCACCCAGTCGGCGGTCTTGATGACCTCGAGATTGTGCTCGATCACCACCACCGTGTTGCCCTGGGCGACCAGCTCGTGCAGCACGTCGAGCAGTTTTGCGACGTCGTGGAAATGCAGGCCGGTGGTCGGTTCGTCCAGGATGTAGAGCGTGCGGCCGGTGGCGCGCTTTGACAGTTCCTTGGCCAGCTTGACGCGTTGGGCTTCGCCGCCGGACAGCGTGGTCGCCTGCTGGCCGACATGGATGTAGTCGAGGCCGACCCGGTGCAGGGTCTGGAAGGTCTCGCGCACGCGCGGCACCGCCTTGAAGAACTCGGCGGCTTCCTCG
>DASVOL010000166.1:0-1910 GCA_036383375.1 Bradyrhizobium sp.
GAGCGTTATCGGATGCGCACCGAGCGTATCGTAGACGCGCAGATGCGTGCCTTCGCCGAGCAGATAGAGATCGAAATCGCTCAGGATCGGCGGAAAGCGGTAGGCATCTTCCAGTTCGACGACGTTGTCGCCGAAGCGGGCGCGGAGCTGGTAGCGCGTCGAGCCGTTCGGCAGGGGACCCGCGAACAGGCCGGCGTCATGGATCTTGGCCAGCGGGGCCGTCTCGCCATGCTCTCCGATCGCCTCGACATTGGCGGCGTCCGGCAGGAAGGCGCGTACGACCTTGCGATCCCCCTCGGCGTGGAGGCCGAGATAGTGGAACGGATCGGAGTGGCGGCCCTCGATGATGGCATAGGCCTCGGCGGGCAGTTTGGTCATGCAACCTCATGGGGCTGTTGGGCCAGGAGTCTCAACAGGCCAGTCAGTGGGACGCGGAGCCAATCCGGCCGGTTGGCCAGCTCATACTCGATCTCGTAGAAGGCTTTCTCAAGCAGGAAAAAGTTGAGCAGGCGATCGGCCGCCCTGGCCTCCGTGGGCCACAGCCGCTGGCCGGCCACGGTCTCGCGATAGGCGGCCAGCAGGGCATCCGCGGCCTGGTCGCGCCATTCGGCCAAAGCGAGGCTCAGCCTGCCGCTCTCGTCGGTGGCGACCTTGAGCGCCCGTTCCAGCGCGGCAGTCGCGGCATAGTCGATCGAGCGGATCAGGCCGGCGACGTCGCGGGCCGCCGGCGCCTTGCGCCGCCGCTCTGCGATGGTACGACCCGGCCCGCCGTCGAAATCGATGATGAAGACGTCGTCCTTGACCACCAGCAACTGGCCGAGATGCAGGTCGCCATGATGGCGGATGCTCAGCCCGTCGGTCTCGCGCGGCAGTAGCGCCTTGAGCCGCTCCGGCAGCAGGTCGTGCTGGGCCTGCAACTGATCGGCCAGCAGCCGGTCGGCCTCTTTCAGCGAGCCGCGGCGCTGCTTCAGCGTGTCGAACACGCGCTCGGCGCGCGCCATGATCTCGTCGTTCCAGCGCTGCAGGTCTTCGGGCCTGGTCGGTTCGGGCGCGAAGTCCGGCAGGTCGCGATTGCCAGCGAGCGCGATGTGCAGCTCGGCGAGACGCTTGCCGCTGTGCGACAGGTGGCGCAGATAAGTCGCGTGATCGCCGTTCTCCGCCGGGTGCTCGCTCACCGCCAGCAGGCGCTGTCGCTCGACGAGGCGATCGAGGTGAGCTGCGGCCACGGTCCAGAGGTCGCCCTGGTTGACCACCATGGCGTGCAGCACCGCGATCGCGCTGCGATTGTCGCCCTCCACCAGTTCCGATGTGCCTAGCAAGGCCGGTGTGTTGGGGAAATTGACCACTTCGGTGAGGAAGCGGCCCATCTCGATCTCCGGATTGATGCCGACCTCGAGCTTCCGGTAGATCTTGGTGACGTACTCATTGTCGACCAGCGCGGTCGAATGCGGCTGGTCGTTCTCGAACACGCGGATCCGCTCCGGCTGCCGCACCGGGCGGTCGGAGAAGCGGCTGGTCGGCCGGAATTCGAGCTTCAGACCCTGCTCGCCTTCGTCGACCGTGAGGTTTTCCCGCAAGTTGCGCAGGAACAGGCCGGTGAAGATCTGGTCGGTGGCGACATCGAGCAGCGTGCCCTCGCGCGCGCCCTGACGGACCGCGGCAAAGGCGCGCGGGTTGTAGCGCTCGCGGTCGAAGCGCACCCATTCGATCTGCATCGGCAGCACGTAGCGGCTCGTGTTGCCGCGCTCCGTGGTCTCGAAGAAGATCAGCCAGGGCCGGTTGTCGCCGATGTCGCAGAACGGGATCGCGGACACCAGCGTCGGCTGGATCGCCTTCGCCGAATGCTCCGGGTACCAGCGCGTGCGGGCGAGGTGGCCGGGCAGCACGTCGTGCTCGAACACGCCGCGCTC
>DASVOL010000167.1:0-2296 GCA_036383375.1 Bradyrhizobium sp.
CGATCCGCTGACGGTGGCAGCAAGCCTCGGCGGCCGTGAACTAGCGGCCATCGCAGGCAGCGTTCTTGCCGCCCGCGAGCGCGGCGTCCCGGTGCTGCTCGACGGCTTCGTCGCGACATCGGCGGTGCTGCCGCTGGCGCGGCTTGCGCCCAACGGTCTCGCGCATTGCCGCGCCGGTCATGTCTCGGCCGAGCTCGGCCATCGCCAGCTGCTGCGCGAACTGCAACTCGCGCCCCTGCTCGATCTCGAGATGCGGCTCGGCGAAGCCTCCGGCGCAGGGGTTGCGATCCTGCTGCTGCGCGCGGCGCTCGCCTGTCATGGCGGCATGGCGACCTTTGCAGAAGCCGGCGTCTCCGGCGCGGGCTGAGGCCTCGGAACGACCGCACAACGCCCAAGAAGGCGGTGCATATCGTCCATCCAGATCGACAATCTTCGCGTGTGCAGCATGACCTATGCGCGCCGGAAGACTAACCTTTGCCTCAGCGGGGCGCCGCCGGCGTCTCAGCCATGCTGAACCAGATACCGGGGAGAAATCGCGCCATGTCGGGAGTCCTCATCAATCTGATCATTCAAATCATCAGCGGAGCCGTCGGCGGCAATGTCGCCGCCGGAGCGGCCAAGAACATCGATCTCGGCACGCTCGGAAACACCATCGCAGGCGCCATCGGCGGCGGCGCCGGCGGGCAGCTGCTGGGCATGCTGATTCCGCTGCTCGCCAATTCCGGCGCAACGCCTGACATCGGCAGCATCATCGGACAGGTCGCCGGCGGCGGCGTTGCCGGCGCGGTGCTCACGGCGATCGTTGGCGCGCTCAGGAACCGGGCGGCCTGAGCCCGCCTGTCACCGAGACGGGGCATTGGTCTTGACGATGCCCCATTCCGGCGCGAGCCTTGCTGCTTCGGATGCGGCGGGACCTCGACCGCATCGTCGGCAGGGATTGCGCTGATGAAAATGTTTGTCGCGGCGGCAGCGCTCTGCGCAACGATCGGCTGCGCGCAGGCCGACGTCCGCATCCTCGCCAGCCCCGGCGGGCAGGTCGGTCCGTTCATCGACCTGTTCGACAAGGTGCGGGAGTCCGGCGAGCGCGTGGTGATCGACGGGCCGTGCCTGTCGGCCTGCACGCTAGTGCTGTCGATGGTGCCGGGCGACCGCATCTGCGTGACGCGGCGCGCCGTGCTCGGCTTCCACGCCGCGCGCTCGATCGACCGGCGCGGCCGGACCTATGCCGAGCCGGAAGCATCCGAGGCGGTGCTGGAGGCCTATCCGGCGCCGGTGCGCGGCTGGATCGTGCGGCGCGGCGGCCTGACCTCACGCCTGCTGCTGCTGCGCGGCCGCGAGCTCGCCGCGATCTATCCGCGGTGCAGGTGAGAATTTGCAGCTTGTGGTGTGGGCAAAGGCACGTCTGCGCCATGCCCACGCTGCGATCCCAACCCGTCATCCCCGCGCAAAGGCTTCGCCTTTGTCGCTGGAGGTGCGAGCGGAGCGAGCCTCGAAGGATGCACGGCCCGGCCGGTGGCCGTCGATCCTTCGAGGGCCGCTGAAGAAGCGGCCACCTCAGGATGACGGAGCAATCGAGCCGAGGATGCTTCTGCCTACATCTGCTGCGGGCAGTTCACCATCCAGGGGATGCCGAACTGATCGACGCACATGCCGAAGCCGTTGGAGAAGAAGGTCTTGCCGAACGGCATCGTGACCGTGCCGCCTTCGGACAGCGCCTTGAAGCGGCGTTCAGCCTCCGCGGGATCCTCGACCTGCAGCGAGACGTGAAAGCCCTGCGGCTTCTGGAAGTGGCCGGGCGGGGCGTCGGAGGCCATGATGACCTCGCCGTCGATCGAGACCCTGGCGTGCATGATCTTGTCCTTCCAGCCGGGCGGCGTCTGCATCTCCGGATTGCCCTCGCCGTAGGGATAGCTTTCCTCGATCCGCGCACCGAGAACCTTCTGGTAGAAGTTCAGCGCAGCGCCGCAATTGCCGTCGTAGGAGAGATAGGGGTTGACCTGCATCACATGCTCCCTGGGTACATTGTCGTCTTGACGCGTTTTCTTCACGCGAACCGGTAACCACTTCGCTCGAAAACGCTTCGCTATTTTTCAGTCAGCTTCTTCAGATTGGCGAGACCGACCTCGAAATCCTTGCCGATCATGTGATCCAGGTTCATGAACACCTGCATCACTTTCGACATGAAGGCGGCCGGACCATACATGGTCCATGTGACGCTGGTCGCATCTCCCTGCGGCAGCATTGTGAACTCGGCGGTGTTGTGACCCTCGAACGGCTTGAGGAAGTCGAGCTTGAT
>DASVOL010000168.1:0-4403 GCA_036383375.1 Bradyrhizobium sp.
GCAACCGACACGACGTCGACCCGCGTCGACGTCAGCAACGGCAGCAGGTTGGCGCCGTCGCTGAGCAAGAGCTGCGGAAACTCCAGCGGACGGCCGTTGTAATATCCGGGGTTGGATATCGCGAGCGGCAGGCTGAAGACCAGCGCATCCGGCCAGGCTGAGCCTTGCTTGAGCAGCGCCTGCGTCGTCGTCTCTCGCACGATCTCCAGACCGCGGAGGCGGATCATCACGAGGCGCCCGGTAAACCTTCCCGACGACACCTGGTCCATCCGCATGTTCCAGCCGTTCATGCGACCGGCATAGTCGTTCGCATCGACCGACTCGACGATCGACACGCCGGCCATGTCGGCCGCGCCGCGCTTGCCGCTCATGATGCACTCCCCCAGCATCCAGCTTGGTGAGCGCGCAGCGCGGTAACAATCAACCGTTAGAACGATACCGTCGAGGTAACCTGGTTTGTCCCTAGAAACCGAGCGCGAGCCCGTCCTTGCGATGGTCGGAGGCGCCGAGCAGAACGCCGCGCGTATGGTCGATGCGAATCGCCTGGCAGCCGCCGATCGGCTCCTCGGAGAAACGGGCATCGTGGCCGCGGGCGCGAAGGTCGTCACGGATCCCAGGTGATATGGTCGTCTCCAGCGACAGCGCGCCGTCGAAGGCAAAGGAGCGCGGTGCTTCGGCGGCCGACTGGATGTCCATCTTCAGATCGAAGATGTTCGACAGCAGATTGGCATGGCCGGCGGCCTGGTAGTGCCCGCCCATCACCCCGAACGACATCACGGTCTTGCCGTCCTTGCGCAGCAGGCCCGGGATGATGGTGTGCATCGGGCGCTTGCGCGGCCCGAGCGAATTGAGGTGTCCGGGCCTGGCGCGAAAACTCCAGCCGCGGTTATGCAGCAGGATGCCTGACTTCGGCGCGTAGATGCCGCTGCCGAACGGATAGAACAACGAGTTGATCAGCGAGACGGCGTTGAGGTCGCGGTCGACCACCGTGACATAGACGGTGTCGCGATGCTCGATATCCTCCCAGATCGCGGGCGCGGACGCGCGGCGCATGTCGATCTTGCTGCGGATCCTCCCGATATAGTCTTCGGCCAGGAATGCGGCCGGATCGACCTTGCCGGTTGAGGGATCGCAGAAGAAGGCATCGCGCGCGCGGTAGGCCGCCTTGGTGGCTTCGGCGAGCAGATGGATGCGATCGGCCTGCGCCAGCGCGCCGACATCGAAGCCGGCGAGCGTGCGCAGGATCATCAGTGCCGCCAGGCCCTGCCCGTTCGGCGGACACTCGACCACGTCGTGGTCATGGTAGCGCGCCGAAATCGGCTGCACGTAGTCAGAGGTCTGCGCCGCGAAATCCTCGGTGCTATGGGCGCCGCCCAGCTCGCGCAGGATGCCGGTCATCTCGTCGGCGGCCTCACCTGCGTAGAACGCATCACGCCCGTACTGCGCGATCCGGCGCAAGGTCAGGCCAAGCGCAGGCTGCGTGCGGACGTCGCCGACCTCTGGCGCCTTGCCGCCGGGAAGAAACTGCGCTGCCGCATTGGCGTCGATCTCGATCCGCGCCCGGAAGCGGCGCCAGTCCTCCGCGACGCGCGGCGTCACGCAAAAGCCCTGCTCGGCCGCCGCGATCGCCGGCCGGAAGATCTCCCCCAGCGATTTGCTGCCGTGATCGGCGACCAACCTGCACCAGGCGTCAATGGCGCCGGGCACAGTCACAGCCTCGGGCGCGGTCGGCGGAATGTCGCGCGTGCCGCTCTCGGCAAATTTTCCTGCATCGGTGCCGGCGGGCGTATAGCCCGAGCCGTTCAGCACGATTGGCTCGCCGGCCTTCGGCGAATACAGCGCAAAGCAGTCGCCGCCGATCCCGGTCATCTGCGGCTCGACCACGCCCTGCAGCGCCACCGCCGCCACGGCGGCATCGACGGCATTGCCGCCGGCCTTCAACATCTCGACCGCGGCCAGCGTCGCCTGCGGGTGCGAGGTCGCGGCCATGCCACGCTCCGCAACCGCCACGGAACGGCCGACGGCCATGAAATCACGCATGTCGGATCCTTCAATGCTGTGAGCGGCAGCCGCTCGCCAACATTGTCGAAAACGACACCGGTCCCATGGGGGAACTTTCGGTCGGCGGCACGGTGAGCGGCAATCCACCTAACGGTGGAGCGGGTGAAGGCGACGAGAGGGAAACGAATAGCAAAGCTCAGACGATCATGTCGCGAGAATGCGGATGCTTGACCCACAGCCCGTGCAACAAATTCGGCGTCGTCCCGGCCTAGTGCGCAATTGCGCACGGGGGCCGGGACCCCTTACCACCGAGGGTGATTGTTGCGCGACGCTGGGGCCACATCTTTCCTTATCATCACAACCCTGTGGTTATGGGTCCCGGCCTTCGCCGCGACGACGGGAGGAAAGAGCCGGGCCCTCAATGCGGCCGCGACATCAGCGCGACGACGGCGGAGCGGGTCTCGACGCCGAGTTTCTCGAAGATATGGATCAAATGCGTCTTCACCGTCGCAAGACCGATGCTCAGGCACTCGCCGATCTCACGGTTGGTGCGGCCGCAGCACAGCAGCTCGACCACTTCCAACTCGCGCGAGGTCAGCCCGTAGCGCGCCGGCTCGTCGGCATTCGACGACAGGCGGCTGGTCAGGTTGAATTCGAGGTAGTCATGGATCTTCTCGGCGATGTGCATGCTGCCGTCGGGAATCGCACAGCCAGGCGCCCAGAGCACGCTCATTCCGGCCACGATCCGGTCGTTGCGGCGGAAGAAGAACTCGATCATGTCGGCGACGCCGCATTGGCCGGCGAAAGCGCGGTAGGTCGCCGCCTCTTGCGATGCGCACTGGTTGAGCGCGACGCTGAGCCGGGCAATCGGCCGGTTGCTCGCGGAGCGCGGATGCAACGGATCGAGCCGGTTCATGCCCGCAAGATATTGGTCGTGAAAGCTCGGCGGGACGTTGCTGGAGAGCACGAAGCGGTTGAGGGTCAAATTGCCGTCGACCTCGTAGAACGCGGTCGCGGAGCCTTCGAGAATCCCGCGCGCGAACTGAATGGCTTGTGTGGTCGCCGGATCCGGTCGGCCCAGAAGCGCGATCATGACCTACCTCCCGATGTTTCCCGATAGCGAACGTCTGCGCGTCGCATGGCCGGCACGCTGGGGCAGACGCAGGGCGTAGTCAAGCAATTTGCGGGCCAAGCTCACATCCTGGAACTAGTTACGCCGAAGTAACCGGGCTGCCGTCTCCACCATCCGGTTGATTGCGAGCGAGGCAGCGGATACGGAACTCTTACAGGTCTCCCAACTCATTGCTGGATCAAGAATGAATTCGCGTCGCATCATGGCCGCCTTCCCGTCGGCGGCCGACGAACAAGTCACGCTCGCCAACTGGCGTCAGCATCCCTTCAGCGAGTGGGCATTCCGCAATGTCCGCGAACTGCTGCCAACCGCCAACATCGCACGGGCCTCGGCGCCGGCGCCGCTGTCCTTTACGCCGCGCTATCTCGACGACGTCAGCTTCGCTGACCCGCGCGGTGAGACGGTCGGTGTCGGTCAGGCCCTGCGCGCAAGCCATACCGACGGCATCGTCGTGTCGCATCGCGGCCAAATCGCCTTCGAATGGTATGCCCACGGCCTGACGCCGGACGCCCCGCATCTGATCTTCTCGGTCAGCAAGTCCATCGCCGGAACGCTCGGCGGCATCCTGGCCGATCACGGCAAGCTCGATCCCGACGCGCCGGTGACGCGCTATATCCCGGAGATGGAGGGATCGGTCTATGGCGGCAGCTGCACGGTGCGGCATCTGCTCGACATGAGCGTCGGCATCCGGTTCGACGAGGACTACATGGCGCGCGACGGCGACGTCATGAACTACCGCCGCGCGACCGGCTGGGAGCCGCCGGACCCGACCGTGCCGCCGAGCAATCTGCGCGACTATCTGCGCACGCTGCGGTCGAACGGTACGCCGCATGGGCAGACCTTCCACTACGTCTCGACCAACACCGACGTGCTCGGTTGGGTCTATGAGCGCGCCTGCGGTGTGTCCTACGCGAAAATACTCGCGCAATATTTGTGGCAGCCGATGGGCGCCGAGCACGATGCCTACATCGCCGTCGATTCGCGCGGCGCGGCGCGCGTCGCCGGCGGCATCTGCGCGACGCTGCGCGATCTCGCCCGTTTCGGCGAGATGATGCGCAATCACGGCATCAGCAACGGACGGCAGGTGGTGCCCACCTGGTGGGTCTACGACATCAGGCAGAACGGCAACGCCGAGGCGTGGTCGCGCGGCGACCTGACCAAGGTGTTTCCGAACGGCAATTACCGCAACAAATGGTACACGCTCGACCGGCGCGAAACGCCGTTTGCTGCGGTCGGCATCCACGGCCAGTGGATCTACATCGATCCGACG
>DASVOL010000169.1:0-3195 GCA_036383375.1 Bradyrhizobium sp.
CGACGACACGGTCTCGCAGATCACCTATGGCCAGTTGCAGCAGCAGACCCGGCGCGTCGGCAACATGCTGCGCCGGCTCGGCGTCCGCCGCGAGGAGCGGGTCGCGATGATCATGCTGGATACGGTCGATTTCCCGATCGTATTCCTGGGTGCGATCCGCGCCGGCGTGGTGCCGGTGCCGCTCAACACGCTGCTGACATCAGAGCAATACGCCTACATCCTCAGTGATTGCCGCGCGCGCGTGCTGTTCGTCTCCGAGGCGCTGCTACCGGTCGTGAAGGACATCATCGCGCGGATGCCCGACCTCGAGCACGTCGTGGTCTCCGGCAAGGATGCGCACGGCCACAAGAAGCTGTCGGACGAGATCGCGCGCGAGGGCGACGTGTTCGCGACTGCACCGACGCATGCCGACGAGCCGGCGTTCTGGCTCTATTCGTCGGGCTCGACGGGCATGCCGAAGGGCGTGCGCCATCTGCATTCCAATCTCGCCGCGACGGCGGAGACCTATGCCCGGCAGGTGCTCGGCATCCGCGAGGACGATGTCGGCCTGTCGGCGGCAAAGCTGTTCTTCGCCTATGGGCTCGGCAATGCGTTGACCTTCCCGATGTCGGTCGGCGCAACGACGATCCTGAATTCGGAGCGTCCGACGCCGGCGGTGATGTTCGCGCTGCTGAACAAGTATCATCCCAGCATCTTCTTCGGCGTGCCGACCCTGTTCGCGGCGATGCTGAACGACGAGGCGACCAAGGCGCAGTCCGGCGGCGATCGCCTGCGGGTCTGCACCTCGGCCGGCGAAGCGCTGCCGGAATCGGTCGGTAATGCCTGGCGCGCGCGGTTCGGCGTCGACATCCTCGACGGCGTCGGCTCGACCGAGCTGTTGCACATCTTCCTGTCGAATGCGCCCGGCGACATCAAATACGGTTCCTCGGGCCGTCCGGTGCCCGGCTACAAAGTGCGGCTGGTCAACGAGCTCGGCGCCGACGTCGCTGACGGTGAGGTCGGCGAGCTGCTGGTCGATGCGCCCTCGGCCGGCGAGAGCTACTGGAATCAGCGCGCCAAGAGCCGTGCCACTTTCGAGGGCGCGTGGACCCGCACCGGCGACAAATACACGCGCGATGCCGACGGCCGTTACACCTTCTGCGGCCGCGCCGACGACATGTTCAAGGTTTCCGGCATCTGGGTCTCGCCGTTCGAGGTCGAGAGCGCGCTGATCACCCATCCCGCGGTGCTGGAAGCGGCCGTCGTGCCGGAAGCCGATCCGGAAGGGCTCTTGAAGCCGAAGGCTTACGTGGTGCTGCGGCCCGAGAGCTCGGCTGACGGCTTGCACGAGGCGCTGAAGGAGCACGTCAAGCAGAAGATCGGGCCGTGGAAATATCCGCGCTGGATCGATGTGGTCGACAATCTGCCGAAGACGGCGACCGGGAAGATCCAGCGGTTCAAGTTGCGGCACGACGACGGCGCGCACTAGCCTCTCTTGCCGTCGTCCCGGCGAAGGCCGGGACCCATACGCCGCGGCCTTCGTTTTGAGAGAAGCTGTTCGACGGCTTTGGCGCAACAATTAAAGCCTGTGGTTATGGGTCCCTGCTTTCGCAGGGACGACGGATGAGGAAGGCCCATCATGACGAACTTGAATCCCACCGGCTTCCTCAGCATCGACGGCGCCGAACTCGAATACCGGATGATCGGCCCAATGCCCGAGACGGCGCCGACCCTCGTGATGCTGCATGAAGGCCTCGGCAGCGTCGGGCTGTGGGGCGATTTTCCCGAGAAGCTGCAGGCCGCGACCGGCGCCGGCGTGTTCGCCTATTCGCGCGCGGGTTATGGCGCCTCGTCGCCGGCGACGCTGCCGCGTCCGGTCGACTACATGCATCGCGAAGCGCTCGATGTGCTGCCGAAGGTTCTGGATCGGATCGGCTTCCGCCGCGGCCTCCTGGTCGGCCATTCCGACGGTGCGTCGATCGCGGCGATCTATGCCGGCGCGCATCAGGATCATCGCCTGCAAGGCCTTGCGCTGCTCGCGCCGCACTTCATCGTCGAGGACATCTCGGTGCAGTCGATCGCCGAGATCAAGACGGCCTATGAGACCACCAACCTGAAGGAGAAGCTGGCGCGCTGGCACTAGGATGTCGACAACACCTTCCGCGGCTGGAACGATGCCTGGCTCGATCCGAAATTCCGCGACTGGGATATCTCCGAATATCTCGCCTATATCCGCGTGCCCGTGCTGATCGTGCAGGGCGCGGATGATCAATACGGCACGATGCGCCAGGTCGCGATCGCCCAGGACGAGTGCTACTGCCCGGTCGACGTTGCGGCCATCCCAGGTGCCGGCCACTCGCCGCATCGTGAGGCGCCCGCGGTGACGCTGGACGCGGTCACCGAATTCGCCAAAGCGGCGCTGCGTGACGACCCGGCGCTGGCGGCCTGACTTTTGGTGCCGGTGCCAGGCCATTGGCGCAATGGGTGAATTCTCGAACATGAAACAAAATGCATGTTTTTGAGTTTTGAACTGGACGAAGCCAAAAACATGCATTATTGTGCATGAAGACCTCGACGACGAACCTTCAAACGAACAACAGATAAGGGTGGCCCATGGCTGGTGACGATCGCGTCCTTGCAGGCGGGGCGAAGTACATCGACTTCCAGACCAACCCGTCGCGCTACCGGCACTGGAAGCTCGACATCGCCGGCGACGTCGCGACGCTGACCATGGACGTCGACGAGAATGCCGGCCTGTTCGAGGGCTATCAGCTCAAGCTGAATTCCTACGACCTCGGCGTCGACATCGAGCTTGCGGACGCCGTGCAGCGGCTGCGCTTCGAGCATCCCGAGGTGAAGGTCGTGGTGATGCGCTCGGGCAAGAACCGGGTGTTCTGCGCCGGCGCCAACATCCGCATGCTGGCGGGCTCGACGCATGCCCACAAGGTCAACTTCTGCAAGTTCACCAACGAGACCCGCAACGGCCTCGAGGATTCCAGCGAGAATTCCGGCCAGAGCTTCATCACCGTCGTCAACGGCACAGCGGCCGGCGGCGGCTATGAGCTGGCGCTCGCGACCGACCACATCATGATGGCCGATGACGGCGCCGCCGCCGTCGCACTGCCGGAAGTGCCGCTGCTCGCGGTGCTGCCGGGCACCGGCGGCCTTACGCGCGTCGTCGACAAGCGCAAGGTGCGCCGCGACCACGCCGACTTC
>DASVOL010000170.1:0-5957 GCA_036383375.1 Bradyrhizobium sp.
CGAGTCCGGATCGTGCGAGGTCTCGCGCGCCGGCTGATCGGCGACGAGCAGCTCCATCACCATCTTCTGCGCCGCGACGGCGCGCTGGCTGGCGGACTTCACCTTCATGCCGACCGAAGGCGTCCGCTTGCAGGACGCCGCCAGCACGCGCTCGCCTTCGATCTCGACCATGCAGGCGCGGCAATTGCCGTCCGGCCGATAGTCCGGCGCGGGCGAATAGCAGAGATGAGGGATCTCGGTGCCCTGGCGCTTGGCGACCTGCCAGATCGTTTCGCCGGCCCGCGCTTCGACCTGGTGGCCGTCGAGCTCGAACTGGATCGTCGGGCCGGAGTTGTGATCGTTGCTCATTCAAAATCCTCGCCGAAGTTCGCCTGCTTGGTCCGCCTATTCGGCGGCTTGCTGCGGACGAAACCCGTCCGGAAAATATTTGATCACCGAAGTCAGCGGATTGGATGCCGCCTGACCGAGTCCGCAGATCGACGCGTCACGCATCGCCTGGCTCAATTGGTCGAGCAGCTCCTTGTTCCAGACCGGTTGCTGCATCAACAGCACAGCCTTCTCGGTGCCGGCGCGGCAGGGCGTGCATTGCCCGCAGCTCTCGTCCTCGAAGAACTTCATCAGATTGAGCGCGGCATCCCTGACGTCATCGGCCTGCGAGAGCACGACGACGGCGGCGGAGCCGATGAAGCAGCCGTACTTCTCCAGGGTGCCGAAATCGAGCGGGATGTCGTCCATCGATGCCGGCAGGATACCGCCCGACGCGCCGCCCGGCAGATAGGCCTGCAAGGTATGGCCGTCGGCCATGCCGCCGCAGAACACGTCGATCAGTTCGCGCAGGGTGATGCCGGCCGGTGCGAGCTTGACACCGGGATCCTTGACGCGTCCCGACACCGAGAAGCTGCGCAGACCGTGGCGCTCGTTGCGGCCGTGGCTCTTCCACCAGTCGGCGCCCTTCTCGACGATGTCGCGCACCCACCACAACGTCTCGATGTTGTTGATCAGCGTCGGCAGGCCGAACAGCCCGACCTGGAACGGATATGGCGGCTTGTGCCGCGGCAGACCGCGCTTGCCCTCGATCGATTCCAGCAGCGAGGATTCCTCGCCGCAGATATAGGCGCCGGCGCCGCGCCGCAGATGCAGCACGGGGCCGCCAGGCGGAAGCTTTGCGATCTCGCGTGCTAGGATCTCGCGGCAGGCCGGGTACTCGTCGCGGATATAGATGTAGACCTCGGGCGCCTCGACCACGTGGGCGCCGATCAGCATGCCCTCGAGGAAACGATGCGGATCGCGCTCGAGATAGTAGCGGTCCTTGATCGTGCCGGGCTCGCCTTCGTCGCCATTCACCGCCATCAGCCGCGGACCGGGTTCGCCGAGCACGGCGCGCCACTTGCGCCCGGTGGGGAAACCGGCGCCGCCGAGACCACGCAACGACGCATCGTCGAGCGCCTTCAGCAGGTCTTCGCGCGGCAGCTCGCCCGAGCGCAGCCGCGTCAGCACCTGGTATCCGCCGTCAGCGACATAGGCGTCGTAATCGACGTAAGGCGGCAGATGCACATGGGTGTCGCCGCCCTTCGCCGCAGCGAGCACGTTGCTGACGGTCGCATGATCGATGAAGTTGTGGCCGACCTCCGCCGCAGGTGCGGTGTCGCAGCGGCCGACGCACGGTGCCCGCACGACACGGATGCCGGGGCCGGCGCGGCTCTGGAGATCCTTCAAGAGCTTCTCGCCGCCGAGCATCGCGCAGGTCAGTGAATCGCACACCCGCACGGTGAGCGGCGCGATATCAGGCTCGCCTTCCTTCACGATATCGAAATGCGCATAGAAGGTCGCGGTCTCGAACACTTCGGCGAATGACAGCTTCATCTCGTCGGCGAGCGCCGCAAGATGCGCCGCCGAAATCTGATGGTATTTGTCCTGGATCAGATGGAGGTATTCGATCAGCAGGTCGCGACGCCTCGGTCGATCCGCGAGCAGCGCCTCAATCTCGTGAGCAGCCGTGGGATCGACCTGGCGTCCCTTGGGCGTGGCTTTCGCCCGCTTCCTGCCGGCTCCGGGATGCTCGAACGCGCGGACCTTGTGAACGTCGTCTCCGCTCATGAAACCTCGCCTTGAAACCTCGCCTTGGAACCCGGCTTTGCGCAAGTTGCGCCGGTTCAACCAACTCTATTCTCTGGCATGCCACAGGCAAGCAGATTTAGAACGCCTCTAGCAGCGTCGGGTTGCCGCGCAGGCCGTTGTTAATGTTTGCCTATCGACCGATCTGATTTTCCAATCGCGCGAGCGTCCGGCTCACGCGATCTCGACCGCATCTCGCGGCCTCAGAGCAGGTCGGCGTAGCCGAGAAAGCCGACCGTATCGCCCGGCTCGACCCGCACGATGGCCTCGCCGAGCTCGATCAGCCCATCCGTCTCGATCAGCGACGACAGCAGGCCGGCCCCCTCGCGGGGAAATTTGGTTGCCTCCAGCGCGCCGTCCGCCGCCCGGCGCAGCGAGGCGCGGACATATTCGCGGCGGCCGCTCTTCTTCTTGTAGCTGAAGGCGGCCCGGACCGGCATTGGCAACAACGGAGACAGGGTCCCTCCCGACAGCGCCAGCACGGTCGGCCGCACCACATGGACGAAGGTGACGAAGCTCGCCACCGGATTGCCGGGCAGGCCGATCAGCGGCGTGCCGTCGACTACTCCCATCGCCACCGGACGACCCGGCTTGATCGCCATCCGCCACAGCACCAGCGAGCCGGCCTGTTCGATGCCTGCCTTGACGTAGTCCTCTTCGCCGGTCGAGACGCCGCCGGTGGTGAGGATCAGGTCATAGCGATGCGCAGCCTGTTTGAGCGCGGCGGCGAGCCCGGCCCGCTCATCGCGCAGGATGCCGAGATCACCGACCTCGCAACCGAGCCGCCGCAACATCGCGATCAACATGAAGCGATTGGAATCGAACAATTGCGCTTCAGCGCGCGGGCTCCCCGGCGCGGCCAGTTCGTCGCCGGTCGAGAACACCCCGACGCGCAGTCGCCGCACCACATCGAGCGTGGTGAGCCCGAACGCCGCGGCAACGGCGATGTCCTGCGGCCGCAGGCGCCGGCCCGACGCCAGCGCGACATGGCCGCGCGGAATGTCTTCGCCGGCCGGACGTACATTGGCGCCGGCCTTCAGACCTGACGGCAGGACCACGTTGCCCGCATCGTCGATCCGCACGTCTTCCTGCATGAACACGGTGTCGGTGCCTTCAGGCATCGGCGCACCGGTGAAGATCCGCACCGCCTGGCCTGGCTGCGCGGGCGCGGCCGGTGCTCCCGCCTGCACACGGCCGGCGACAGGAAACGCGCGCTCGCCGCTCGCCGGCAGGTCTGCACCGGATACGGCGTAGCCGTCGACGGCGGAATTCATGAAAGGCGGCAGCGGCAGCGGCGCGGCGACGTCGTGGCCGAGGATGCGTCCGTCGGCGTCGACCAGGGCAACAGCTTCCGTCTCGCCGACCGGCTTGACGCGCGAGGCGATGATCGCGACGGCCTCGTCGACCGACATCATCGGTCCGCCGAAAGCGAAGCAGTCGTCGGAAAGCTGCGCCATGATGTTCCTCAGTCCTCGGCCATCGACAAGATTTGTTCGACCCACATCGCGAACCGCGGCGTTATCCTCACAGCCGGACCATCCGAATCCCTGGCAGTTCCGGCGAAGCGACGAAGAGTGGCCAGTCCGTCTCCGATCGTGCTTATATCCCCTGCTTCGCTGCCATGTGAACCCATCGGGACGCCGCCCTGTGACCGAGAAGACCGCCGCTCCCATTATTGTTCCAGACCCGGACGATCCGCGACTGACGGAACGCGTCACAGGCGTCGATCAGACCGGCGCGCCGACCGAGATCAGGGTACCGGTCGAGCGGCCGCTGACGCTGTACCTCAACGCGCAGGAGATCGTCACGATGATGACGATCAACGACTATCCCGAATACCTTGCGCTCGGCTACCTCCTGAACCAGAACATGCTCAAATACGACGACGTCGTCACCGAGGTCGAATATGACGACGATCTTCAGGTGGTGGTGGTCCGCACCGCGCACCACACCAATTTCGAGGCGAAGCTGAAGAAACGCACGCAGACCTCGGGCTGCGCACAGGGAACGGCGTTCGGCGACCTGCTCGAAGCCGTCGAGAAGGTCGCGCTGCCGAAGGCCGAACTGCGCACCTCGTGGCTCTACCGGATGACGCACACCATCAACACCATGCCGTCGCTCTATCTGGAAGCGGGCGCCATCCATGGCTGCGTGCTATGCAAGGAGAGCACGCCGGTCTGCTACACCGAGGATGTCGGCCGGCACAACGCGGTCGACAAGATCGCGGGCTGGATCTACCGCCACAATGTCGATCCGGCCGACAAGATCCTCTACACCACCGGACGGCTGACTTCAGAGATGGTGATCAAGACGGTGCGGATGGGCATCCCGATCCTGGTCTCCCGCTCCGGATTCACCGCATGGGGCGTCGATCTGGCGCGGCAGGTCGGATTGACCTTGGTCGGGCGCGCGCGCGGCAAGCGCTTCATCGCGCTATCGGGCCAGGAGCGGATCGTCTACGACCAGAACCTCGACTATGTCGAAGAGGAATCGATGCGGCACAAGCGCAAGGGCGAGGCCGACAATGACTGATCTCCCGGGGACTGGCATCCCGGGCGTGCTGCTGGCCGGCGGCCTCGCGCGGCGGATGGGCGGCGGCGACAAGCCGATGCGCAAGATCGCCGGGCGCACCATTCTGCAGCGCGTGATCGACCGTCTCGCCCCGCAATGCGGTGGGCTGATCATCAACGCCAATGGCGATCCGGCGCGCTTTGCCGCCTTCGGCCTTCCCGTCGTCGCCGACGATGTCGCGGATTATCCGGGCCCCCTCGCCGGCATCCTGGCCGCGCTGGACTGGACTGCGGCCAACCGGCCGGATGCGAAATGGGTGCTGAGCGCGGCGGGCGACTGTCCGTTTCTGCCGCGTGATCTTGTCGCACGCCTGGAACAGGCGCGCGCGGCGGAGAATGCCGAGCTCGCCGTCGCGTCATCGGGCGGCCAGGTGCATCCGGTGATCGGTCTGTGGAGCGTACGGTTGCGGAACGAATTGCGCCATGCGCTCGTCAAGGAGGATATGCGCAAGATCGATCGCTGGACCGCGCGCTATCCGTTGGCAACGGTCGAGTGGCCGACCGAGCCGCTGGATCCGTTCTTCAATGCCAACACCGTCGAAGACATCGCGGCAGCCGATCGCCTCGCCGCGCTTGACGGCGGCTAATATCCAGCACCGCCCGGTTCAGCTGGGCCACCGCGTGTTGCGGATCCGACTGCAGGCGTTCGGCCGGTGAAACGTCGGATCGCGCTCCGTGACAAAATCGAAATTGACGGTACCGAACGTGGTCTGGGGCTTCTTCAGGGCCGAGCAGGTCTGAACCTCGATGAACTCGTTCTTGAAATCACCGCGCGGAAACGCGGCAATCACGCCGTCGCGCTGCTCGGCCGTATAGTCGTCGTAGCCGATGCCGACGGCATCGACCAGAACGCCGGCATTGGTGAGCGCGATTTCCGGCCGCATGTACTGCGGGATTCCGGGCGTGGTGTGCAGCGCAATCGCTTCCCATACCAGGTCGGCCTTCGGCTCCGGGATGCCGTGGCTCCTGAGAAATACGCGCGCCGCATCGGCGCCGTCGACTTCAAACCGCTTGGTCTCGGTGTGGAAGTGATCAACCAGACCGAGATCATGAAACAGCGCGGCGACATAAAGCAATTCAGGGTCGAACTTCAGATTCTGCCTGATGCCCTTGAGGGCGCCGAACACGAACACGCGAACCGAATGATTGAACAGCATCTCGCTCTCGTGTTGCCGCACCAGCTCGGCGGCCTCCCGCGCGATCTTGCTGTCCGGGATTTGAATGCCGGAAATCGTGTTCGTCATCGTCGCGCTCCTGTCCCCTCTGTCGCGT
>DASVOL010000171.1:0-5774 GCA_036383375.1 Bradyrhizobium sp.
GTGCTCTGTACAAGATTGCGTGTTCTTCGGCCGAGTGTGAGCGACGCAATGCCGCGCCTCGGATGTGCTCAATCCAGATGCCAATCGCAGGGTTCCATGACGAGATTGATTCGAGCGGCAGCCATTCTGACCCTGTTGATCGCAACGCCGGCCTTCGCGATCGTCGGTGGTGGCGCGCCGTCGACCGATGGCGTCGCGCGCACCGTCGTCACCATCGTCGGCTCGCGCGGCAACTTCTGCACCGGTGCGCTGATCGCGCCGAAGGTGGTGCTGACCGCGGCGCATTGCGTGCAGCCCGGTGCCGACTACAAGATCGTCGATTATGGACCGGACCGGCAGCCGAAGCTGCAGGACGTCAAGACGGTTGCGATCCATCCCGGCTTTCGGATGCAGGCGATGACCAATCATGTGGCGACCGCCGATGTCGCGCTGCTGCTTCTTGCGGTCCCGGCCGCAGGCAAGGCGCCGGCCGCGCTCGGCATGCCCAACATTCCGATCCAGGTCGGCGGTCGCTTCACCGTCGCCGGCGTCGGTGTCACCGTGCGCGGCGACGGCAAGAGCGGCGGCAGCATTCGCGTCGCCGGCCTGATCGCGAGCGGCAAGCCCGGCACGCTGCAGATCCGTCTGGTCGATCCGGTCGGGCAGGGCGTGCGCGACGGGCTCGGCGCCTGCACCGGCGATTCCGGTGCGCCGGTGTTCGAAGACAAGCAAGGCGGGCCCGTCATCGTCGGCGTGGTGAGCTGGTCCACTGGCCCGAACGGCACCGCCGGTTGCGGCGGCATCACCGGGGTGACGCCGCTCACGCTCTATCGCGACTGGGTGATGCAGACCGCGCTGCAGTGGGGCGCGAGCTTTTAGCGCGGCTTCCTGATCGAGCCGCGCGAGCTGCTGCGCAGTTCCGTGATCCTGAGGAGCGCGTAGCGCGTCTCGAAGGATGCACGGCCAAGAATCGGGCCGATTCATCCTTCGAGGCTCGCTCCGCTCGCACCTCAGGATGACGGTGATGAATGCGTGCTAAGCCCTAATGCCCCGCGGCCTTGTTCGCGGCGGCGTTGTTCAGCACGATCAGGCCGTCGACGGCGACACCGAGCTTGCTGTTGATCAGGAACGGATTGACGTCGATCGACGCTATGCGGCCATTGGCGTCGGCCATCAGGTTGGAGAGCCCGACCAGCGCCTTCACTGCCGACGGCTCGTGCAGCGCGGGCTTGCCGCGATAGCCCTTCAGCTTGACGCCGGCCTTGGTCTTGGCGATCAGCTGTTTGGCCTCGGCGGCATCGAGCGGCGCGCCGGCAAGGGCGACGTCCTTCATCAGCTCGATATCGACGCCGCCGGTGCCGAACAGCACCACGGGACCCATCTCGGCATCGAGCGAGGCGCCGACCACGAGCTCGAGGTCGGCCTTGACCTGTTGCGCGATCAGGATGCCCTCGAGCTTCGGCTTGCCCTTCAGCTTCTTCACCCGCGCGGTGATGTCGTTGAACGCCTTCTTCACCTCCGACGCATTGCTGAGGTTCAGCACCACGCCACCGATGTCCGACTTGTGCAGGATATCGGGGCTGACCACTTTCGCGACCACCGGAAAGCCGATTGCCTTGGCGATCTTTACGGCCTCGGCCGCGGTCTGCGCGACGTCTTCCTTGGAGATCGGGATGCCGTAAGCCTTGAGCAGCTGCTTCGAGGCGACCTCGTCGAGCGCGGCGGCGCCGTTGGCGGCCTTCAGCGTCTTCTCCAGCACCGCGCGCGCGGACGCCTTCGAGCTCGACACGATGTCGGGCACTTCCTTGCGCAGACCGGCATATTCGATCAGCGACTTGATCGCGCCGACCGCGCGGTCAAGACCCTGCAAGACCGCGATGTCGGGCAGCGACTTGCGCAGTCCCTTGGTGAATTCGGTGAAGCCGATCGACATCGCACTGATATAGATCACCGGCTTGTTGGCTTGGCCTGCCATCTCGTTGACGATCTTCAGATTGCGCTCGCGCAGCTCATGCGGCGCCTTCGGCAGCTCGGCATCGATGATGACGATGTCGGTGTCGGGATCGTCGATCATGATCTTGATCGACTTCATGTAGACAGAGGGATCGACCACCGCGGCGAAGCCGGCGTCGAGCGGGTTGCCGACGATGCTGCCGGGCCCGAGCATCTTCGCCAATTGCTCGGACGCATTCGGGCTCAGCGGCGCGAAATTCAGGCCGGCCGAATAGAACGCGTCGATCAGCAATCCGCGCTTGCCGCCGGACAGCGACACCGCCGCAAGGCGGTTGCCCTTCGGCGGATCGGCATGGACGAAACATTCGGTGGTTTCGATCAATTCATCCAGCCCGCGCACGCGAATTACGCCTTCGCGGGTCGAGATCGCATCGAATGTCTCGATCGAACCGGCCAGTGCGCCGGTGTGCGCCATTGCGGCGGCGCGGCCGCCTTCGGAGGCGCCGAGCTTGAGCGCGATGACAGGCTTACCCGCAGCGCGCGCAGCCTTGCAGGCTTCGCGGAACACTTTTGTGTTCCTGACGCCTTCGAGATAGACCACGATGACGCGGATGCTCGGATCAGCGGCGAAATAGCTCATCAGGTCCGGGGTCTCGAGGCCGGATTCATTGCCGGTCGTGACCATGTAGCCGACGCCGACGCCGCGATCCTCCAGCGCCTGACGGATCGCCATCACGATCGCGCCGGATTGGCCGGCGATCGCCACCGCACCCGGCTCCATGGTGACGATGCGATCGTCGATATTGGTGAACAGGTTCTCGCCGGCGCTGAGATTGCCGAGGCAATTCGGACCGGTGACCGCAAGTCCGGTCTCCTTGATCGCCTGCTTCAACTCGACCGCAAGCCGCTGGCTTTCCTCGTCCTGCAACTCGCTGAAGCCTGATGTGACGATGGTCGCCGAGCGGGCGCCGGCGGCAGCCGCATCGCGGATCACCTGCACAGCAAAGCGGGCCGGCACCAGCACCAGCACATGGTCGGGCTTTTCGGGAAGACTGGCGAAATCCTTGTAGCAGGTGACGCCCCAGATGGTCTCGCGCTTGGCGTTGATCGGAAACAGGCCGCCGGCATACTCGTATTTGACGAGATTGTTCCAGATCCGTTCGGCATAGTTGCCGGGCTTGTCGGTAGCGCCGACCAGCACGATGTTGCGCGGGTGCAGCATCGCATGGATGCTCTTGACGATATCGCTGGCGTCAGCGGGTGGTGCCCATTTGCGGGACGAATGTGACGCGGTGCCTGCGAAAGCTTCCATGGAGCCTGCCCTTATCCTTGTTCTACTTGTTTCCTCTGGCCCACGGCGGATCACCGCAGAACGCGACTTTTCATTGTTTTTATGGCCGATGGAAGGGGGTAGCAACTCACGCTGACGCAAGTCAGGCCATCGCTTGCAATATCCCGGCAGGCGCAAAATCGATGCGCATCAGGAACCAGAGTCGGATCGGCTCGAATCCGATTGGATCATGGTCGCGTGCAGCACGTAACGCTCGGGGCCGGATGTCAGCGCGTCGAACGGCCAGCAGGTCGACAGCACCAGCTCATACCGGTTGGTGAGTGGATCGATGCCGGATTGGTCGAAACGGACGACCGCGCTGCGATCGGCCCGGTAACGAAACAGCTTGCCGTCGCTTCTCGTGACGTCGATCTCGTCACCGATTGTGACATCTTTCAGAAAACGGAAATGGGTGTCGCGATGCGCGGAATAGACCGCAACGCCCGGCTCGCCGGCATCGACGGTCCCTTCGACATGGCCGGGACCGAACGCCAGCGCCTGGCCGCTGCTGCCGGCCAGCGCAATCGCGGACGCATGCAGGCGCTTCACCTCGATCCGCGCCACCGGCCAGGTATCGGCCCAGCGCCACGGCTTCACAGGATGTCCGGTCGCGATGCTCTGTGCGAAGGCGCGCTCCAGCAGCACCTGCGCAAGCAGCGCCTTGGCGTGGATATAGGCGCCCTGGCCGAACAGGATCAGGCCGATGAGGGCGAAGGCGAGCGGGAGGATGAAGCGGCGCATTGTCGAGCCTTCCGTCATTCCGGGGCGCGTAGCGAACCCGGAATCTCGAGATAGTTCGATGCTGCGCATCGCCCCGGAATGACACTCGAAGAAAGAGTGGCGCGCGCGGCCCCCGGGGGGACGGGTGAGAAGGCCGCGCGCGCTCTTGAAAGAGGAGGTCGGGGGCACCTCCTCCTTTCATCCGACGTCAGTGGGACGACGTCTGACGTCGGTTGAACACCAGAAGCAGAAGGCTGACCGTGAGCAGGATCACACCTGCGATCATCCTCAGCTCAGCATCGGTCGCGGTCTTCGGCAGCTGGATCGTGCCGGGACCTTGCGTGGCGACCGGTGACCGCTTCAGCGCGGCGAGCTGCAGCTTGCCGTCGGCGGCTTCAGCGCGGCGTTCGGTCGGTGCGGCCGGCAGGCGCGGACGCTCACCGAACACCTTTGCGAAATCCCAGCCGGCGGGCAGGTTGAGCGGAAGTTCACTCAACTTCAGCGTCTCGCCTTCGGGACGGCTCGGCGTCTTGTCGACCGCAACGAGGCTGGTCAGCCGCGTCACAAGCTGATGCTCCAGCGCCAGCGCAAGGATGGTCTTGTCGGCGTCCTCCGGGTTCGCCTGCCGCGTGGTGCGCGCAACTTCGGCATCCGCGATCTTGCGGCGCGCCCACAGTTTCGACAGGCCCTTGCCTTCGGCGGCATTCGCGAGCGGCAGCGTCACGCTCCACGGACGATCGCCGATGCGGCCCTTGATCTCGACCGAGCCGGTAAGCTTGTCGAGCTTCGCAGCCAGCACCAGCGGCTCGTCGCGATAGACGTCGGGCAGCGCCGACGGCGTCAGGTCGGCGGTCGCCTCGGAGAACTTTGCGGCGAGGTTGGTCGCCGCGGGATTCTCCAGCTTGGCGAACAGATCGCGCATCCGCTCGTCGACCTGCTCGACCGAGCCGATATGGGTGAAGGTGCCGCGGCCGAGCTCGGCGGCCCGCGTCATCAAATAGGTGTTCGGCGCCGAGCCGATGCCGACCATGAAGACTCGTGAGCGGCCGCGCAGCGCGCTGATGGTCTCGAACAATTGCTGCTCGTTGCCGATGGCGCCGTCGGTCAGGAACACCACCTGGCGGACATGATCGGCATCGTCATGGCTGGTGTCGGACAGCGCCGCGCGCATCGCCGGCACCATCTCGGTGCCGCCGCGTGCCTGTATCGCGCTGACGAACGCCGTCGCGTTGCCGATATTGGCGCTGTTGGCAGCGACCGGCGACGCGAACAGGGTGTCCATGGTGTCGTCGAAGCGGATTACGTTGAAGCGATCGGTCGGTTGCAGGCGGCCGAGTGCGTAGATGAGGCTCGCCTTGGCCTGGATGATCGAGGTGCCGCCCATCGAGCCGGAATTGTCGATCACGAAGATCACCTCGCGGGGAGGCTGCTTCTGCTGCGCCTGCTCGACCGACGGCGGAGTGACGAAGGCCAAGAGATAGTCGGAATTGCCGACATGCTCGCGGAACAGCCCGACCGACGGCGCCTTTTCGGCGGCCGGCTTCCAGGTCAGCTCGAAATCGCGATCGGCCGGCACCGGGCCTTCGGCAAGCTTGACGACGCGCGTCGTGCCGTCGGGGCTCTCGATCTTGACCTGGTGGAAATGGCTCTTCACCTCGCCGAGCGGGAAGCCGGCGTTGAGGTGCACCGTGATGTTGGTCGGATTGATCGGCGCATTCGTCGCGGGATCGAGCACTTCGGAGGCGATACGTTCGCGGTCCGGCACCGGATCGGACGTGGTGGCGCCCCAGCC
>DASVOL010000172.1:0-4323 GCA_036383375.1 Bradyrhizobium sp.
TCCTTCAGATCCTTGCCGCTGAAATTGGCGCCGAGCAGGAATTCCGCGGTGCCGGCCCAATCGCCGAGATCCTTCGGCATGGCCACGGCGCAGGCGATATCGGCCTTGCGCGAGGCGTCGTCGATGGCGCGATTGGCGCGCACCAGCGCCGCCAGAAACTCCTCGGTCTCGCCGGGGCGGGCGTAGCGGCGGCCGATGCGAATCTTCTGGCCCGCGGGCGCCGTGACGATGTCGAGCCCCGCGGAGCGCGCCAGCCGGATCATCGGATTGGTTTCGGGATTGTGCATCCAGCGCGCGCCACGGTCGAACGGCACGTCGAAGGTCGTTGCATCGGTCTGGCAGCGCCCGCCGACCTGGCCGGACGCCTCCACCACGATCACCTTGCGGTTCGCGGCGGCGATCCGTCGCGCCGCGGCAATGCCCGCGGCCCCCGCGCCGATCACGACGATGTCGGCCTCGCGCGGCAACGGCGCAGCGACAAGGCGGCCACCCAGTACGGGCGCCAGCGCGAGAGCTGCGGACGCCGACAGGAAATCGCGGCGGGTCACTGGCATGACATAGCTACTGGCATGGTTTCCGGGGACTTGCGGAGAATGGGAACGCTTCGCGAACTGTGCCGCATCTCACCGACCGCAGCAACCATCATGGTAAATCAATCATGATTGATCCGCCGATGGCATGAACTAAATTGCAACGGCTTGCGACCATGATTAAGTGAAGAGAAGCGGTCGTAGAACCGCTGGGGGGAATCCATGGGCGTAATGCTCGATACCGTCGGTAAATGGATCGCGGGGTACTTGTCGAAGGAAGTCCCCGGTTACGAGCCGTTCACGCCGAGCGACCCGGACCATCTGCGGGGCATCATGCAGCCCGGCGATGTGCTGTTGGTCGAAGGCAACAACCGGATTTCCGGCATCATCAAATACCTCACGCAATCGACCTGGTCGCATGCCGCGCTGTTCGTCGGACCGATCGACGGCGCGTTCGAGCCTGACGGCGAACAGCATGTGCTGATCGAGGCCAATATCGGCGAAGGCGTGACCTCGGCACCGCTGTCGAAATACCTGTCCTATCACACCCGCCTCTGCCGCCCGGTCGGGCTGTCCTTCGAGGACCGCACCACGGTGTGCCGCTACGCCATCAACCGCATCGGCTTCGGCTACGACACCAAGAACATTGTCGATCTCGCGCGTTTCCTGTTTCCGCTGCCGATCCCGCAGCGCTGGCGACGCCGCATGATCGCGTTCGGCTCCGGCGATCCGACCAAGATCATCTGCTCGGCGCTGATCGCGCAGGCGTTCGACGCCGTGCGCTATCCGATCCTGCCCAAGATCACGCGCGCCGCCAGCCGCAAGGCGCGCCGCGAGATCCTGCATATCCGTGATTCCTCGCTCTACATGCCGCGCGACTTCGACATCTCGCCCTATTTCGAAGTCGTCAAACCCACCATCGTGCACGGTTTCGACTACACGGCCCTGCACTGGGCCGACAAGCAGAAGCCGCTCCAGGAGGTAGCCGGCGAATTCAGTGTGTTTCCAGAGCACAAATCGCCGCCGCTTGTTCCTGAAGCGATTGACGAAGAGACGGCGCTTCCGGCTGCGGAAATGACGGCGGCAGAGACCGCGCCGTTGTGACGGCTGCAGGCGTCCGGCTCGACATGTCGGGCATTGGCCGCCTCGACTACGGTCTGGAATTCGTCTCATCGTCCAGCTTCGCCGTTGAGTTCTCGCGAACGCATCACTAGGGTGCGCGCGCTTCAAGCCTGCTTTCATTCGGTAGTTTTACGGTGCTTTCGTTGATCA
Organism: Bradyrhizobium sp.; assembly: GCA_036383375.1. Taxonomy (GTDB): domain Bacteria; phylum Pseudomonadota; class Alphaproteobacteria; order Rhizobiales; family Xanthobacteraceae; genus Bradyrhizobium. Next base: position 1,803 of record DASVOL010000172.1, read on the forward strand.
GTTTCTCGGCGATGGCGGCAGCGTCGGAGAAGGACCCGGCGCGCTGGCGCCGTCCATTGATCAAATGGCTGGAGGGAATCGAGACCGGGTGGTCGATCCCGATTCTGCTCGTGCTCTTTGTCGCGATCTGGACCTCGTATCTCGTCATCGCCTATCTCGGCGCCGGCCTGCATCCGGATGTGCTCGAGACCTGGACGCTCGGCCGGCATCTCGCATGGGGATACCCCAAGCATCCGCCGTTGATGGGCTGGATCACGCGGGGATGGACCGCGGTTTTTCCCCTGACCGACTGGTCGCTGCAGCTGATGGCGATGGTCAACGCTACGGTGGCACTGTGGGCGGTCGACCTGATTGCCCGCCGCTTCGTCCGTGGCGAGAAGCGGGCGATCGTGCTGCTGCTGTTGATGCTGCTGCCGGTCTATCAATTCCATGCCCAGCGCTTCAACGCGAACACGGTGCTGCTGGCAGCCTGGCCGCTGGCAACCTACTGCTTCCTGCGCGCGTTCGAGGCGCCAAAGCAGCTCGGCTGGGCAATCGCGGCGGGCGCGGCCTGCGCACTGGCGATGCTCGGCAAGTATTATTCGATCTTCCTGGTCGCAAGCTTCGTGTTCGCTTCCGTACTGCACCCGGATCGCCGCCGCTATCTGCTGTCGGCTTCGCCCTGGATCTCGGCACTGGCCGGCATGCTCGTGCTTGGCCCGCATCTGCACTGGCTCGTCACGACAGGAGCAACGACGTTCGACTATGCGCTCGCGCATGCCGGCGCCGATCATGTCGCCGCGCTGTGGGAAGTCGCCTACTTCATCATGGGCCTGATCGCGGCGCTCGCGATCCCGGCGGTCACCTGGGTGTTCATTGCTGGCCCACGGCTGGCACGGCTGCCGGAAGATTTCCGCGCGATGAGCCCTGGGCTCCGTCTGCTGCTGCTGGTCGCGATCGGGACCATCCTGTTTCCGGCAATCGTCTCGCTTGCGATCGGCACCGACCTGCCCTCGCTCTGGGCGGTGCAGGGCCTCTTCCTGTTCGTAGTCCCGATCGTCTGCGCAACGAGCTACCCGATCGAGCGCTTCTACGCGGTCAACCTGACCGTCATGGTGGCCGGGATCGCCATTCTCGCGGTCGTCGTCGGCGCACCGATCCACGCCCTCTATCGCAGTGCTTACGGCTATGAGGAAGGCCGCGACTTCTATCATGCAGCCGCAACCGAGCTCACTGCACGATGGCGCGACGCGGCGGGGACGCCGCTCGCCGCCGTCAGCGGCGACGATGCGCTTGCCTTCGCTGCCGCCTTCTACAGCCCGGACCATCCGCGCTATGCCCGGCCGTTCGCCTATCAGTACACCTGGGGCTTGCCGCGAAAGACCACGCTCGATCGCGGCTGGGCTGCGTTGTGCTTCGCCGACCAGACGGACTGCCTGAGCTGGATGGCGCGAACGACGTTGCGCGCGACCGACGTCGTTCGCTCCGAGTTCGATGCCCAGGCGACCCTGCTGGGCAGGCCCGGCCGGACGCGTCGGGTCGTGATGCTGATCGTGCCGCCCTATCGCGAGACACCGCCCGTGCAGCCCGATGTCGAGGACTTCAGCTCGATCCGCCGCGCGCGCGACTGATCAGAACGTCGCTGCCAGCGTCAGGCGCACGCGTGGGCATCGACACGATTGAGAGCGTGTCGTTACGCCGCCTTCGCCTTGGTGCCGCGCGGCAGGCCGGCGCGGGCGAGGCCGCCATAGAGCTGCTCGTTCGGCATCTCGGCCTTCAGGATCGCGCGCACCTCGACCAGGCGATCGAGATCGATGCCGGTCGGAAATCCCTTGCTCTCGCAGAGGAAGACGAGGTCTTCGAACACGACATTGCCGGTGGCGCCCGGCGCGAACGGGCAACCGCCGAGGCCACCGAGCGAGCCGTCGAGCACACGGGCGCCTTCATCGAGCGCGGCCGAGGCGTTGGCGATACCCATGCCGCGGGTGTCGTGCAGATGGACGCAGACCGGCTTGGAGCCTGCAATCTTCACCGCGCCGCGCGTCAGCTCGCCGACCTGCTTCGGCCCGGCATAGCCGACGGTATCGGCAATCGCGACCATGTCGACGCCGACCTCGTAGAGCTTCTCGGTGAGGTGCAGTACCTCCTTCGGATCGACCGCGCCGACGATCGAGCAGCCCAGCCCCATCGAGATCGCGGCATTGACCAGCGGCTTGTGCGCGCTGGCGTCGCGCAGCTCGCAGAGACGCTTGATGTTCGCGATCGCCGACTCGCGCGAGCGGTTGGCATTGGCTTGGCTGTGCTCCTCGGTGGCCGACACCACCGAGGCGATCTCGGCAACGCCGGAGGCCAGCGCCTCGTTGACGCCGCGCTCGTTCAACGCCAGCGCGACACCATGCGCCCCGGGCAGCGCGGCAATGGTCGCGATGACATCGCGGACATCGACGAATTGCGGAAAACTCTTGGCCGGCAAGAACGAGCCGACCTCGAAATGCCGGACCCCGGCGGCATATTCGTCGCGCACCCAGCGCTGCTTCGCCGC
>DASVOL010000173.1:0-27291 GCA_036383375.1 Bradyrhizobium sp.
CAAGGTGCAGTCGGTCGGCCGCGCCCGCGCCCGGCGCTGGATGACGCCCCCGGTGCCGGGATTCACGACGACGTTGTTACTCCCTGCCCCGCTGCCGAACGGCTAGAATCAGGCAGCAATCACAGGAGCGCCGCATGAAGAAGTCCGAGGCCGAGATCATCCGGGAATATGCCTTCGAGGGCGTCGAGAGCGTGGGCGGCGTCAGCTTCGACGGCCAGCAGGTCTGGTTCGCGGCCGGCGGCCGGCTGGTCGCCTTCGATCCCGACAGCGGCAGCACCACCCGCACCCTCGACATCGCGGCCCATGCCGGCACCGCCTTCGACGGCAAGCACCTCTATCAGATCGCCGAGGACCGCATCCTGAAGATCGAGCCGAACAGCGGACGCGTGGTCTCGACGATCCCTTCGCCCGGCGGCGGCCGCGACTCAGGTCTTGCCTGGGCGGAAGGCTCACTGTGGGTCGGCCAGTATCGCGACCGCACCATCGTTCAGGTCGATCCCGAAACCGGCAAGGTTTTGCGCACCATCGAAAGCAACCGGTTCGTCACCGGCGTTTCCTGGGTCGACGGCGAACTCTGGCACGGCACCTGGGAAGAGGACCAGAGCGACGTCCGCCGTATCGATCCGCAGAGCGGCGAGGTGATGGAACGGCTCGAGATGCCGCAGGGCGTGTTCGTCTCCGGGCTCGAGTCCGACGGCAAGGACCGGTTCTTCTGCGGCAGCGGCTCGACCAACAACAAGGTGCGTGCCATCCGGCGACCGAAGCGCAGCCGCGCGTGAAGCAGATGGCTTCACGCGCGCACCAGCCTCACGCCGGCGCGGGCACCGCTGAGGACCGCGCCGTCGCCATCGGCCGGAAGGTCATCATGATCAGGAACGCGCCGAGGCCGACGGCCCAGGAGCCGACATAGAGCCACGTATAGCTCGCAAAGGTGTCGTAGATCAGGCCGCCGGCCAATGGTCCGGTCGCCATGCCGAGGCTGCCGGCCATCGCGGTGCCGCCGATCACGGTGCCCAGCATCCGCAGCGGGAAATTCTCGCGGATCAGCACGGAATACAGCGGCATGGTGCCGGCATAGATGAAGCCGAAGATCGCCGCGACGGCATAGAACGCAGCCAGCTCGCGCACGAAGACATAGCCGAGCGCGCCGAACGCCTGCGCCAGCAGCCCCAGCACCAGCACGCGCTTGGCGCCGAAGCGGTCGCCGAGCAGGCCGAAAGCGATGCGGCCGCCCATACCGGCGAGCCCTTCCACGCTGTAGATCGTCACCGCCGCGACCATCGGAATGCCGCAGGTGACCGCGTAGCTCACCGTGTGGATGATCGGCCCGGAATGGGTGGCGCAGCAGAAGAAATTGGTCGCGATCAGGATGATGAATTGGGGCGAGCGCAGCGCCTGCGCCAGCGACATCGGTGGCTCCCCGTTCGCGGTGGCCGCTTCGGCGTGGCCGCTTTGCAGCGCCGGGGGGCGACGTACGAAGAGCGAGACCGGGATCATGATCGCGCCGACCACGCCTGAGATGATCAGCATCGACGTTCGCCAGTCGTGGTGGGAGATCAGCCAGGCCGCGAGCGGCGACATCGTCATCGGCGCCATGCCCATGCCTGCCGACACCAGCGAGACGGCAAGGCTGCGATGGGTGTCGAACCAGCCGGCGACGCAGGCCATCATCGGGGCGAAGATCGCCGCCGTGGCCGCGCCGACCAGCGCGCCGAACAGAAACTGAAATGCCAGCAACGACGGTGCCTGGCTTGCGAGCGCGAGGCTTGCCGCCAGCACGACCGATCCGGTCAGCACCACCGGGAGCGGCCCGAAGCGGTCGGACAGCGTGCCCCAGATCATGCTGGTGAAGGCCATCGCGAGGAAGCCGATCGTCATCGCGCTGGAGATGCCGGTCACCGACCAGCCGGTCTCCCGCGCCATCGGCTGCAGGAACACCGGCAGCGAAAACATGCCGCCGATCGCGACACAGCCGAGCAGGCCGCCGGCTGCGACAATCACCCAGCGATAGGTCGAATTGGTCATTCCAGAACTCCCATGCAGTGCGTTCTGGCTGAAAGACGAACGGCCCGGCATGGAACCGACAGCGGACAACCGCCTTAGGTGACTTTTTTGCGACCGTGGCGGCCTTCAAGGCTCATACGCGGCCTACCCTCACCGACCGGCCAGACTGCATCCGGGCTGCGGTGCGATCTCGCCAAGCGGCCGGACCTGCACCAGCTCGGTGCCTTGCGTCCTGGCGATGAACATGTTCATCGCCGCGTGGTGATCCTGGCCGAGCGTCACGGGGCCGGTCGGCGATGCAATGGTGAGGCCGGCCATCGCGTCGATGATGGCCTCCTTGTCGAGCTTGCCGGCCTTCTCGGCCGCGGCCTTGAGCGCGATCAGGGTGTTGTAGTGCGTCATCACATAGTTCGACACCGCGACGCCCGGGTGCGCCGCGGCGCGCGCCTTGGCGACGAACGCCTTCACGGATGAATCCTCGCTCGCCGCGACCGCCGGCACCACCGCGACCATGTTCTGGCCCTTGCCGCGGAAGATGCCGAGATCGACCTCGGACAGTCCGAGGAACGCGACGGTGATGTCCTTCAGCAACCCGGCCTCGTCGGCCTGCCGGATGAAGTCCATCCCGTCGCCCTTCAGCGCGAACAGCAGCACCTTGGCCTTGCTCGCGGCGACCTCCTTGATCAGTGGAGAAAAATCCGTCTCGGTCCCCAGCGTGTATTTCGTGCCGACCACCTGGCCGCCGAGCTTCTCGATCAAGGGCTGCGCGATGCCGAACATCTGATGCGGCCAGACCCGGTCGGCACCGAGCAGGAAATACGTGTTGCCATAGGTCTGTGTCATGTAGGGCAGCAGCTGGCCGAGCTCCTGGTTCGGCACCGCGCCGAACGAGAACAAATAACGGCTGCATTTGCCGCCTTCGTAATTTGTGGCGTAGAGCAGCGGCGTCTTCGAGCTCTCGGCGAGCGGCACCAGCGCATTCAGATTGCGCGAGGTGATCGGACCGACCACCGCCAGCACGCCGTCCTTCTCGACCAGCGAACGCATGGCCTCGGCGGCCGACTCCGGCCGCGTCTTGTCATCGGCATAGATCACCTCGACCGGCCTGCCGAGAATGCCGCCCGCCGCGTTGATATCCCGAGCGGCAAGGTCGAGCCCGAGCCTTGCCTGCTCGCCGTAAAGCTCGACGCCACCGGAAAACGGCAGCACCGCGCCGACGCGGACAGGTGGGCTGGTTTCCGCCGCGCGTGACATACCAACGTCCGCAAAGCTGAGGAGAACCAGCCACGCCATACAGATGATGGGTCGTCGCGACATACGTCTTCCTCCGGTCATGCCGGCCGAGCGAACCGGCTCAACATCTCATGGACGTCATAAGTCATGATCGCAAGCAGCGCCGCAAGTCCGAGATAAGCTGCCCCGTATTCGAGCTTGGTCTGAAGCGGAACGCCGTAATAGGCGATGTTCTCCGGAGCATGAGGATCGTAGCGCCACGCCTGAACCAGCTGGGGCGCGGCAAGGATCGCAACGATCAGCAGCATCGGGCTCGGCCGATACAGCATCAACGCCAGCAGGATCGGCACGCCAACGAACCAGATCCGGGGACTGAGCACCGCCGTCACCCTGCCGCCATCGAGCGGCGACACCGGCAGCAGGTTGAACAGATTGAGGAAGAGGCCCGAATATGAAATCGCCAGCAGCAGGCCGCTGTCTTCGGACCTCGCCCACAGATAGACCGCCAGTGCCGCGACTGTTCCCGCCACAGGGCCCGCGATCGCGACATAGGCTTCAGTTTCGACATCCTCCGGGTGGTCCTTCAGCGCAATGAAGGCGCCCATGAACGGAATGAAGGCCGGCGCTCCGACATCGAGACCGCGTTGCCGCGCGGCAACGTAGTGCCCCATCTCATGCGCAAACAACAAGGCGATGAAGCCCGCGGCGTAGCGCCAGCCCCATATCGTCGCGTAGACCGCAAGCGACAGCAGCATGCTGCCGCCGCTGGCCGCGAGCTTGCCCCATTTCAGACCCGAGAGAAGCAGGACCAGCAGCGCCTTCACGTCACATCACCGCCCACATCGGCGCGCGGCTTGCGACGGAAGAACTTCATGATGCCGGCACCGAATGCAGCGATGGCGAGCAGGATCACCTTGGCGAATTTCAGCACAAAGGCGGTTGCGACCGCGAGCAGCCCGAGCTTCTTGGCGGCGACCCCGCCGATCAGGGCAGCGAGGCCGTATGCGGCTACGCGATCGGTGCCGGCGCTGAAATCCTCGTAACGCTTGCCCTCATTGTAGGACAGGTCGCCGAGCAATTCCCGCGCGACCGGCTTTTCGCTCTCGATGCGATCGGAGTTCGACAGCAGGTTGAGGCTGAAATAGCCGTCCCGTCCGAGCGCGTAAGTATTGAAGTTGACGCCCTTGGGCTGGTTATCGGGCTGCCCCTTGTCCTTGCCCAGCATCGACCACACCAGGCGGTGCGCCGCCGCATCATAGGCCGGCGGCTGAATCCATCCCACCACCTCCAATTCGGGGAAGCCGCGCGCGACGCGATCCTTGTTGCTCTCCTCCACGCCTTCCTTGATCCCGCTCAGGAGCTCGTCGGCATTCCAGTTCTTCGCATCGTCGTCCTTGATGTAGCCTTCCTTGACGTAGCGGATAACCACAATCCACTGATCGTGCTGGCGTGTGCCGACGACGAGACCGACGAAGGTCGCATCGTTGACGAGATTGCCGAGTGCGCGCAATACGCGCGTCCCCTCGGTCTTCGGGACGAAGAAACGTCCCTCCGGCAGCTTCAGCTTGGCTTGATCGATCAGCGTCACGTCTGCAGGACCGGCGGTGCCGGCCTGGCTCGCAGCCTGCCAGGCGGCAACCAGTTCGGCTTTTCGCGCGGCTTCACTCGGCGGCGAGCCCTGCCCGAATGCCGGCAGTGCACCGAACAGGACCGCCAACACCATGGCTGCGACGGAAATCAACTTTTGCACGAGGGCGCCCCTCTTGATGATGAACTGGACCGGGTATCCGGCAACAACAACCCTAAATAGCAGTGTTGAATGACAAACTACACAAGGGATCGGCGCTTTTCCAAAGCGCCGACACCGCCCCGCTCCAATACCGCCGGCCGCGCCGCCCGGAATGCGGAATCGCTTCACGTCATCAAGGCGCGGCGCGATCACACCAACCGCTCGCGTACGCCACTTGACATTCAGAGGTTGCAGGCGTAATTCGGCGGCCCTCGCGAACGTCATGTTCGCGAAACAATGCGAGCAAACCGATGCAACCGAGACCGCAGCACGGATACGAACAGATCCGCCGACGATCAGCCAATCTACGGCCGATCGTCTGTGCATGCCCGGTTCATGGGAGCGGTCTCGCTTAGGCGCGATCGACAATCCGTACGTCACGGACCCTCCCGAGCCAGCCGCTTCGGAGGGTTTTTTATTGCCCACGCGCGGTCTGGTCGAACTCCGGCAGCGACAATCCCGAATGGCCGCGTGCAATACGCGCGGCTGATCCAGATTCAGCAGGAGCCAAGACAATGCGACGACCTGATCCCTACCAGGAGCGCGCCCGCGAACTCTGCCTTGCCGCGGGCATCGATCCGGATTCCCGCATCGGCGAAGGCCGCGGCCAGCCGGCCTGGTGCCTGTATCGCGATGCCGCCCGCAAGGAGAAGCTTGCGCGCGAGGCCGATGCGGCCTCGGCGGAGATTGCGATGCTGCGCCCGCAGGAGGAGCGCTTCAAGAACGCGCCGCTGAAGGTGTTCGGCGAGCATGATGCGGCGACCATCAAGCAGATGCGCAACTGCATGGCGGTCGGCAACGTCGTGTCCGGCGTGATCTGCGCGGACGGCCATCTCGGCTATGCCCAGCCCGTCGGCGGCGTGATCGCCTACGAGAAGCAGATCAGCATCTCCGGCGTCGGCTTCGACATCGGCTGCGGCAACATGGCCGCGCGGCTCGACGTGCGCTTCGACGACATCCGCGAGACCGTCCCGACGATCATCCGCGACGTCGCCAAGGTGATCTCCTTCGGCATCGGCCGGAAGAACATCGAGAAGGTCGAGCACGCGCTGTTCGACGATGGCGACGCCTGGCGCGAGAGCGACATGGAGGCTTACCGGCAGAAGGCGATCGGCCAGCTCGGCACGGTCGGCTCCGGCAACCACTATGTCGACCTGATGCGCGACGAGGCCGGCTTCGTCTGGATCGGCGTTCACTTCGGAAGCCGCGGGCTCGGGCACACCAGCGCGACCCGCTACCTCAAGGCCGCCGGCGGCAAGGACGGGATGAATGTCCCGCCCGCCATCGTCGACGAGGATTCCGAGCTCGGGCGCCGCTACATCGCCGCGATGCAGCTCGCCGGGCGCTATTCCTATGCGGGCCGTGAGTGGGTCGTGGATCGCGTCCGCCAGATCATCGGCGGCAAGGTCACCGATTCCGTGCACAACCACCACAACTATGCCTGGCGGGAAACGCATGACGGCAAGGATTTGTGGGTGGTGCGCAAGGGCGCGACGCCGGCCTTCCCCGGCCAGCGGGGGTTTGTCGGCGGGTCGATGGGCGATGATGCCGTCATTCTCGAGGGCGTCGACAGTCCGGAGGCCAAGGCCTCGCTCTACTCGACGGTGCACGGCGCCGGGCGGCTGTTCGGCCGCAACGAGGCCAAGCGCCGCTTCACGCGCGAGGAGATGGACCGCTGGCTCAACGAGCGCGGCGTCACCCTGGTTGGCGCCGATCTCGATGAAAGCCCGATGGCCTATCGGCGTCTGCCGGAGGTGCTCGCCCGGCATGCCGGAACGGTCAAGGTGCTGCACACGCTGCGGCCGTTTGCGGTAGCCATGGCCGGTGAAGGCGAGTTCGATCCGTTCAAGGACTAAGCGAGGCGTACGCGCCTCGCTCGGGTGCGGAGGCGAAATGGGAACGCTGCGGTCTGCAAAACCGCCATGAGCCGGTTCGATTCCGGCCCGCACCTCCAGCAATGTTGCCTGCGCTCGTCCTGAGCGCTAATCTAATCGCGTCCGTCGAGTGATCTCCGGGCAATCCCCCCAGACATGCAGTGCCGTCCGGCGTTCCGCGATTGCGGGACGCCACCCTGCTTTCTCCGCTGCAAGGAAAGGACTTCCTCTTGAACAGTCGCTTCGTCCCGATCTCCGGCTGCTCCGGCGGGGGAAAGTCGACCCTGCTAGCGGAACTGCGCGGCCGCGGCTATCCGGTCGTCGAAGAGCCCGGCCGCCGCATCATCGCCGATGAGCTCGCATCCGGCGGCCAAGCGTTGCCCTGGGTCGATGCGGCCGCCTTCCTGCGTCGTGCCATCGAAGTCGCGCTGCGCGATATGGCGATCGCCAAGGCTCATTCCGGATGGGTGTTCTTCGATCGCGGCCTCGTCGACGCGGCGTCGGCGCTGGAGGCGTTGACGGGCGAGCCCGTGCTGCGCCCGATCTGCTCGGACCATCGCTACCACGCGCGCGTGTTCATGACGCCGCCATGGCCGGAGATCTACGTCAACGACGCCGAGCGACGGCACGACTTCGAGGCCGCGACGGCCGAGTATCAGCGGCTGATGCAGACGCTCCCCAGGCTCGGCTACGACGTCATCAGCCTGCCGAAGGCATCGCCGTCGGAGCGCGCAGACTTCGTGCTGGCAACGCTTGGCGGCGGCGAACTGCAGGCGATGTAATCGCTCCTAGAACGACGTTCCGCCGCCGAACCTGAACTCCTGCACGATGTCGTATTTGCCCTTGGTGATCGGCACCGCGTAGTCGAAGCGCAGCGGCCCGAACGGCGAGGCCCAGATCAGGCCGACGCCGACCGAGGTTCGCACGACATTCTCATCGTCGTATTGGAGACCGCATTTGCAGGCAGCTGTATTCACTTCGCCGGTCGCGGCCCACGACGTCGGGCCTTCATATCCCCACAGCGAGCCGGCGTCCGCATAGACCGCCCCCTTCAGCCCAACCTCGGAGGGCAGGAACCAGAACGGCATCTGCAGCTCCATCGACGCGCCCCAGTATTTGGTGCCGCCGAGCGCATCGCCGACTGCGCCGAAACTCGCATAGGTGATGTCGCGCGGCCCGATGCCGTTGGTGGCAAAGCCGCGCACGAGGTTCGGCCCCATCTGGAAGTGATCCAGCATGCGCAGATCATTGTCGCCGACCTTGGTGAGCAGGCCGCCCTGCAGGTGGATCAGCCCGATCAGGTCGGACACCAGCGGCGTGTAGTATTTGGCGTCGACCGCGCTCTTCAGATAGGTCACGTCGCCGCCGACGCCGGCAAAATCCTGTTTGAAGTCGACCAGCAGGCCGTCGGTCGGATTCTTGTTGTTGTCGAGCGTGTTGTAGGTCAGCGTGTAGCCGAGCGCCGAGGTCCAGGTCGCGCCCGCAGCCAGCTCCTTGCGCACGGGCAGAGTGGATTCGCCGTCGCCGTAGCAACCGTATCCATAGAGCCCCGATGAAACCGAGTTGGTCGGATCGACGCCGCCGAGCACACTCTGGATGTAGGCGGGCGTCGGATTGAACGCGAGCGACGGATTGGACGGATTGTTGTTGCAGTTGTTGTAGGCGCTATCGAGCGAGATCTCCTGCTGATAGAGCGAGTATCTCAGCTGAAGGGTCAGGTCCTCGCGCAAGGCGAGACCCAGGCGCGGCGCGAACCCGATCGTCTTCACGCCATAGGTCGTGTAGGTCGTCGGCAGCTGCTCCTTGTAGTACGCGTCGAGCCCGAGCGCGACGCGATAGTCGAGCAGATACGGCTCGACAAAGGACAGCGACAGGCCGCGCGAGTACTGACCGTAGCTGACCGTCGCCTTCGCGAACAGGCCACGCCCCAGCAGGTTGCGTTCGGAGACGCTGACCTCCGCGAGTGCGCCGTCGGTCGTGGAGTAACCGCCCGAGACCGAGAAGTCGCCGGTCGACTTTTCCTCCAGATCGACAACCAGGACCACCCGATCGCTCGACGAGCCCGGCTCGGTGGTGATCTTGACCGTCTTGAAGTAGTCCAGATTCTTCAGCCGCCGTTCGGCACGATCGACCAGCGCGCGATTATACGCATCGCCCTCGGAGAGGTCGAACTCGCGCCGGATCACGTAGTCGCGGGTGCGGCCGTTGCCGCGAATGTCGATCCGCTCGATATAGGTACGCGGCCCCTCCTCCACGCGGAACATGATCCCGACCGTGTGGGCCTCGAAATTTCGCCCGCCGTCCGGACGGACCACCGCGAAGGCGTAGCCGCGGCGCGACGCTTCGATCTGCATGTCCTCGACCGACTTCTCGATCGCCTCGACATTGTAGAGCGAGCCTTCGCTGACCCGCGAAAGCGAGCGCAGGATGCTGGGATCGAAGCCCGCAATGCTCGAGCGGAAGCTCACCGTCGCAACGCGGTACTGCTGTCCTTCATCGATCTTGAAGGTGACCTGAAAGCCCTTGCTCTCGCGGTCGTACTCGGCGAGCGCTGCCACCACCTGCACGTCCGCATAGCCGTGCTTGAGGTAGAAGCGGCGGATCAGGTCGCGGTCGGCCTCGACGCGATCGGGGTCATAGATGTTGGCGCTACCAAGAAAGCTCAGGAAGTTCGTCTCATGGGTCTTGATCACATCCTTCAGGCGCGCCGCCGTGAAGCTGTTGTTCCCCATGAACTCGATGGTCTTGACGCCCGTCTTGGCGCCCTCGTCGACGGTGAAGACGAGGTCGACCCGGTTGTTCGAGCGCTCGATGATCTCGGGCGTGACGCGCACGTCGTAGCGGCCGGAGTGGCGGTAGATCTCGGCGATCCGCAGCGCATCCGACTGCACCATCGGCCGCGACAGCGTGCCTCGCGGCTTGGACTGCACCTCGGCCGAGAGCTGCTCGTCCTTGACCTTCCTGTTGCCCTCGAACGCGACGCGGTCGATCACCGGGTTCTCGACGACCGAGACGACGACCCGTCCGCCCGCATGATTGATCTTGACGTCCTGGAACAAGCCCGTCCCCACTAGCTCCTTCAGTCCATCGTCGATCGCGGCCTGATCGAGATGGCCGCCCGCCCCTGGCCTGAAATAGGAGCGTATGGTCTCCGCCTCGACCCGCCGGTTGCCTTCGATCGCGATCGTATCGACCGATTGGGCCGCGACCGGCGCCAATAGCAGCCAAGTCACCGACGTCGCCGGGATCGAAAATCCCGTCAGCACAAGCGCCGCGACAAAGCCCCGCCACATCTTCATTCCACACCTCGCGAACCAGTCGCCCGTTGTGCCGGGATGGTGATGGCTGCGATGTGGCTGCCGGATTGCGGGATTATTTCCAGTGATTGGGGACTGTGAGCGGTGTGCGAGCGAGCCCCGGTCCCGGCTTTGTTTCCGGCCGCGCCCAACGCTTACAGTTCAGAAACACTATGCTGACGAAAAGGCGCAATGCCGCCCACAAGCGATGCGCATGCTGGTCGATTGGTGGCTCAGCCAGCGCGCTGCAATGCGCGCAAATGACCTGAAGACGAGGCCCAGTCGCAAACCATGCTCGCACATACGCCAAAAATCCTGGTCGTCGAGGACGATCTGCCGACCAGAGACTTGATTGCCCGTTACCTGCGCGACCAATCGTGCCTGGTGGCCACGGCCTCGAACGGCAAGGAAATGGATCGTTACCTTGCCGGCCACTCTCTCGATCTCGTCGTGCTCGATCTGATGCTGCCGGGAGAGGATGGATTGACCTTGTGTCGGCGCCTTCGCGGCGACTCGACGATTCCCATCATCATGCTCACGGCGAAGGGCGAAGACCTCGACCGGATCCTCGGGCTCGAGATGGGAGCGGATGACTATCTCGCCAAACCCTTCAATCCGCGCGAGTTGCTGGCGCGGATCAACGCGGTGCTGCGCCGCCAGACCCAGGCCGGCCTTGCCGGACGCTCCGGCCAGAGCGCCGCGCGCCTGCGCTTCCAGGATTGGACCATCGATCTTCGCCTGCGCGAATTGCGCGATCCCGACGGCGCCCAGGTCCCGTTGACCAGCGCAGAGTTCGACCTGCTGCAGGCCTTCTGCGAGCGGCCCGGCCGGATCCTGACGCGGGACGGTCTCCTGACCATGACGCGCAGCCGGCCGGCCAGCCCATTCGGGCGCAGCATCGACGTGCTCGTCAGCCGGCTTCGCCGCAAGCTCGATACCGGCGAAGGACCGTCGGTAATCAGGACGGTGCGCACCGGCGGCTACATCTTCACGCCGCATGTGGAGGATGCATGAGCTGGACCCGCAGGATTGCCGCGCTCTTCAGCTTCCGCCGGATCAGCGGCCAGATCGGCGCGCTGATCCTGTTGTCGCTGGTGTTGATCCACGCGCTGATCGGGCTTTATTTCACGAGCCAGAAACCGAAATCTTTCGCGGACAGGCCGATCCATCAGTTCCAGCTGGTTGCGAAGCTTCTGGCCGAGACCCCTGCGGCCGAGCGCGCAACGCTGTTGCAGGCCGCCGACCGGGCGTTCCCGCGGCTGCATTTCGCACTGCGCGACGCAGGTTCCGCCGTGCCTGACGATGCGTCGTCCGGAGCATCGGGCGTCGACGATGTCGACCTCGAGTTTTCCACGAAGACCACGCCGGCGGTGGTTCGCTTGCCGGATGGCGCGCTGCTCGAGGCGACCATCGGCCCGGCGAAGATCCCGCCATTCTTCGGCGCGTTCTGGCTGAGCACGTTCCTGTTCCTGTTCGTCAGCGTCACGCTGCTCGGCGTATGGGCCGGCCGCGCGCTCAGTGCTCCGCTTTCGGCCTTTGCCCGCGCCGCCGAGAATTTCAGCATCAACCAGGCGGCAGCGCCGCTTGCCGAGACGGGCCCTGAGGAAATCCGAGCTGCCGCGGTCGCGCTCAATCGGATGCGCGAACGCATCACCACCCTGATGAACGACCGCACGCGGATGCTCGCCGCCATCAGTCACGATTTGCGAACGCCGATCACCCGGCTGCGGCTCAGATCCGAATACATCGAGAACGACGCCCAGCGCGCAGAGACCTTGCACGACCTCGACCAGATGCAGGCCATGCTGGAATCGGTGCTGTCATTCCTGAGCGGCGGCAGCGCGGCGAAGCCGACCCTTGTGAACGTGGCCGCCCTGCTGCAGACGATCGCCGAGCAGTTCTCCGATTGCGGCCATATCGTGCGCTATCACGGCCCGCTCAGGGCTTCGCTGTTGATCCGCCCCAGCGACATCAGCCGGACTGTGACGAACCTCGTGGAAAACGCCCTGCGGTTCGGCAGCGAGGTCGATATCCGGCTGACCGCATCCGCCGATCACGCCACCATCGACGTATCGGACGACGGCCCGGGGATTCCGGAGCACCGCCGGGCCGAGATGCTGAAGCCTTTCGTCCGCGGCGACGAGGCCCGCACCATGGACGAGAAGAGCGGCTTCGGACTCGGCCTGTCGATCGCTCAGGCCATGGTATGCGGCCATGGTGGCGAACTTTCGCTGCACGACAACGCACCGCACGGCCTGCTCGTCCGGATCAAACTGCCCGGCGCCGTGCATCTTGGATCGGATCGAAGCGGGGCAAGCCCGGCTCGCCCCGCGCTTGCCGAGCTGGTGTCCGGTTAGACTCAAGTTCCGGATCGCTTGCTTCTGCCGCCAGGCTGCTTCTGCTCGGTCGGCGACCCCTTGAGCTCCTCCGGCGTGACGCGGCAGTCGCCGTTCTTGTCGTTCTGCAGGATGAACTCGTTCGGCTTCTCAACGAACTCGCGGCGGGCAATCTTGCCATCCTGGTTCTCGTCGAAATAGCCGAAATCCGCATCGGCGAGCGCGCTGCCGGCGCGACGAACGCCCTCGAACTCCGACGGAGTAAGGTTTCCGTCGTGATTGCGGTCGGCGCGATCGAAGAGCCGCCCGAGATAGACCTTCCATTCGTCGCAGGTGTAGACGCCATCATGATTGGCGTCCCAGATCTCGGCCGCGATCGCCGGTGAGCGATCACCGCCCGCGCGCGGCGAAGGTTGCGCTTGATCCGGTGAAGCGGGTTGCGCCACCGCAAGCGGCACTGCCGCACAAAACAAACTCGCCGCCGCGATCATCCCGTCGACGAATGGCAACTTCCTGCGCAAGTCGAACTCTCCGCTGCATCATCGAGAAGCGGAGCGGAGTTGCCGGTTGCGTCGTGGCGAAAATGCGGAACGACGCGGCGCGGATACGGCGCGTTACAATTTGGTCCGACAGCACGCCGCTGCCGCAGCATCAGGCCTTCTTCGAATCGCCGCGCGAATGGTGCAGCAAGTTATCGCGCAGCCTGACCACGCTCTTCTGCACGATGGGAAATTCGTCGCCGAGCCCGGTGGCATCGACCAGCGACGCATTGATCTCCTTGTCGAGCAAACGCCGGCCCGCCGCCGTTAGGCTGACCCGCACCTGCCGCTCGTCGGCAGGATCGCGGACGCGGCTGATGTAGCCGCTCTGCTCCAGCTTCTTGAGGATCGGCGTCAGGGTGTTGGATTCCAGGAACAGCTTCTCGCCGAGTGCGCTCACGGTCTGCTCGTCCGCCTCCGACAGCGCGATCATGGCAATGTACTGGGTGTAGGTCAGGCCGACCGCATCGAGGATCGGCTTGTAGGCGCGGCCGAAGGCCAGATTGGCCGAATACACCGCAAAGCACAGAAAATTCGAGAGTTTTCGGCCTTTGGTCTCGGCCTTGGCGGTACGGGTCACGGGCGTCTCCGGAGTTTGTGAAGTCTCGGCCAATATAAATCGCATCCGATTAAATCGGAAGTGCTTGACACGGTGTATTGCGCGAACTATTTCACATCGCATTCGATTAGATCGGATACGATCTATATATCCAACCAAAGGAGCTCGCCATGACCGCCAATGCAAAGGTTCTCGTCACCGGAAAGACCCACGTCACCGCCGGCCCGAACGGCGCCGCCCGCTCGCGCGACGGCTTTCTCGACGTCAAGCTGCCGCAGCCGCACCCGGCCGCAGAAAACCTGTTCGCCGCCGCCTGGTCGGCCTGCTACATCGGCGCGATCCAGCTCGCGGCCGGACAGCGCAAGGTCAAGCTCGCGAGCGAGCCCGAGGTCGACGCCGAGATCGACCTGAACCAGGCCGGCAGCTCGTTCTTCCTGACCGCACGCCTCAATGTCCACGTTCCCGGTGTCGAGCGCGAGGTTGCCCAGCAGCTGATCGAAGCCGCGCACGGCATCTGCCCCTACTCCAAGGCAGTCCACGGCAACATCGACGTCACCACCACCCTCGTCTGAGACGATCGCACGACAACCTCCGACGCGGACCGGCCCTTGCCGGTTCGCGGTCGGACAAGTCAAACGGCAAACCCAGGAGTTCAAAATGACCAGCAAGCTGTTGACGGCGACGCGCCTGCTCGCAAGGGCAGCCCTGATCGCCGGAAGTTTCCTGACGATCCCGACGGCCCAGGCGCAGCAGCCCGCCGGCATCACGCGAACCGACCTGCAGCGCCACGACCTCAGCGCTCCCGGACGCGAAGCCGTCCAGGTGCGTGTCGACATCGCGCCCGGCAAGGCCTTCGGCCGCCATACGCATCCCGGCGAAGAGATCATCTATGTGCTGGCCGGGACGCTCGAATACGATGTCGATGGCAGACCGCCGGCGACGCTGAAGACGGGCGACGTGCTGTTCATTCCCGCCGGCACGATCCATGCGGCGAAGAACGTCGGCACCGTCACTGCCAGCGAGCTTGCGACCTATATCGTCGAGAAGGACAAGCCGCTGCTGACCCTCGTGAAGTGAATGCCGCCTGCCCGCCCCTGTTCCGGCGCGGGCGCGGCGATATCGGGTTCACTTGGTGCACTGAACTTCGGCCTGCCGCACCGGTCGCGCGTTGAAGATCAGGAAGCTCAACGCGGCCATGATCCAGACGCCGATACCGCCATAGAGCATCACCCAGCCAAAGCCGCTCGCCAGCGCCTGATGCACGACGGGACCGGTCAGTTCCGGCGCGGATGCGGCGTCACCGGAAGCGATCCGTTCCGCGAGGCTGCGGAGCTGGGCGCCGTCCAGCGCGGGCAGCACGGCCTTCAGATGCGCCAGCACGCCGCTCGCCAGGATGAAGCCCATCAAGGCAATGTTGACCGACAGCGAAACCATCCGCGCACTCATGTCGATGCCGGAGGCCATGCCGGCGCGGTCGCTCGAGACCGAGCCGGTCGTCGTGTTGGTGACCGGCGTGTTGGTGATGCCGAGGCCAATTCCGGCGATCAGGCAGCCCGGCAGCATCGTCAGCCAGTCGGGCTGGGCTGTGGCGCTGCCGAACTTCATCAGCATGAATCCGATGCCGATCGTGAACAGGCCGGCAGGAATGATCAGGCCCGGCTGGTAGCGCAGCGACAGACGCTCGGCAAACGGCGGCATCACCAGCGTCGGCAGCGTGTAGGCGAGCAGCGCAAGGCCGGCGGAGACGCTGTCATAGCCGAGACCGGCGTGAAACCAGATCGGCAGATAGATCATGAACGGCCAGTAGCTGAGGTTCATCGCGGCCGAACCGACGATCGAGCCGGAGAAAGCCGGGATCCGAAACACCGAAAAATCGAACATCGGCCGCCGGCTGATTCTCTCGGCAACGAGGAACGCGATGAAGCTCAGCGCGGAGACGCCGAGGATCGCGAGCCCCTTCGGGCTGGCGAAGCCGAGATCCGGCCCCTGGGTGATGTAGAAGGCGAGGCAGAACACCGCGAGCGACATCGTCACGATGCCGGCGACATCGAGGCTGCTCGCCTTCGGATCCTTCGATTCATGCACGCCGCCGATCGTCAGCACGAACGCAACCGCTGCGAACAGCACGTGGACCAGGAACACCCACTCCCAGCTCAGCAGCGCGACCACGGCGCCGCCGATGATCGGGCCGAAGCCGAGACCGATGCCGAAGATCACGCCCCACCAGCCCCAGGCGACGGCGCGCAGCCGGCCGCCCTGGAATTCGTGCGACAGCACGGCGATCTGGCAGATCAGCAGCGCGCCGCCGCTCAGCCCCTGCAGCAAGCGGGCGATAATCAGCATTTCGACGCTCGACGCGACGCCGCAGATCAACGATGTGATGCCGAACGCTGCGATCGCGACCAGGAAGATGCGCTTGCGCCCATAGCGGTCCGCCACCGTCCCGATTGCCATCAACACCGTGGTCACCGCGATCGTGTAGGCGTTCATGATCCATTGCAGCTCCTTGAAATCGGCATGCAGCACCCGTTCCAGCGTCGGCAGGATCGCGGGGATGCTGGATATCTCCAATCCAAACATCAGGCAGGCAAGGCATACGGCGGACAACACGACGGCGCCGCGGCGACTCAGTTCAGTGGACATGATCAGGCCTTTTGTTGTGGCAAGCCAACGGCATACCGCACGCTGTTGCCAGGGTGCTGGCAGCAGCGTCGGTCCTTCGACTCACGATGTATTGAGGCAGCAGCGGCAGGAATCGGGTGGCCACGGCGCTTCACAGCCAAAAGCTAGTCACGGCTTGAGCATTGGTGAATTGGATGACTAGATATTTCAGAGACAACAATTCCGGATGACTGACATGACCACGCTCGACGTCGATGCCGTGAAGGCCTTCGTGACCATCGCAGATCTCAAGAGCTTCACGCGCGCCGCCGACGCGCTCGGCACCACGCAGGGCGCGATCAGCGTCAAGCTGAAGCGGCTGGAACATCGGGTCGGCCAGAAGCTGGTCGAGCGGACGCCGCGGCTGGTGCGCCTGTCGGCGCAGGGAGCCGTGTTCCTCGAGTCCGCGCGTGCCTTCCTTGCGGCACACGATCGTGCGGTCGCCGGGCTGTCGTCCGTTCGCCGCCGCTTCTCATTGGGGATCGCGACCCACGTCGGCGCACCCGAGCTTCCGACCCTGCTGGCGCGGCTCAATGCCCATGATCCGGCACTGACGATCGAGGTCCGGCTCGACGATGCCCGTGACCTGCTGGGGGCCTTCGATCGCGGGACGATCGACGCAGTGATCGTGTTCCGGGATGACGACCGGCGCGACGGCGAGGTGCTGGGACCCGATCATTTCGGCTGGTTCGCGACGCCGACCTTTGTCCATCGCAAGGGCGAGCCATTTCGATTGGCGGCCTCCTCACCGTCTTGCGGCATCCTCAACACCGCGACGCATGCGCTCGACGCGGCAGGGCTGCCATGGACCGAAACTTTTCTTGGCTGCGGAGCCTTTGCCGTCGCCGAGGCCGTCTCGGCGGGCCTTGCGATCTCGGTGTTCTCGCGCCGGGTCGTCCCGCCGGGAACGGTCGAGGTGAGCGAGAAGTTCGGCCTCCCCGCGCTACCGCCGTCCGAGATCATGCTGTTGTCGAAACTGTCGGACGCGAAGTCGCGCGCGGCCCTGAAAACATTGGCAAAGGCCTTTCGCGAACATCATCATCCGCCTGCGGATCGCCCGGCAAGGGAGGTCCGCATCGTCACGGAAGCGGCAGGGTCCTGATCGATTTGCATCCCCCCCCGCTATCGCCGCGCGCGGGCGGCAACCTTTCCCTCGAACAGCGCGCGCTCCGATGCGAGCGCCTTGGCCAGGAAATCGAGCGTGGCGCGGATGCGCGCGGTGCGCTTGAGATCGTCATGCGTCAACAGCCACAGCGCCGATCGCGGCTCGGCGAGCGCCTTCGGCGCCAGGCGGCGCAGCGCGGGCGCGAGGTCGCCGACATAGCAGGGAAGCAACGCAAGCCCCAATCCCGCGGCCGCGGCATCGCGCAGCGCCGGAAGCGCATCGACGCGGCAGGCGAAGCGCGCCGAGCGCAGGTTGTCGCGCATCCAGCCGGCGATCACGGTTCCCGCCAACGCATCGTCGAGCCCGACCCAGTCGTGTGCGGACAGATCCTTATCGTCACGCCGCGCCAGATAGGCCCGCGATCCGTAGACCGCATGGGCAATATCGGCCACGCGCCGCCCGACCAGCAGTTCAGACGGCGCCGGCGTCGGCCGGATCGCGATCTCGGCCTCGCGGCGGGTCAGGTTCGCCATCGCATTCGAGATGATGATTTCCGGTTGGATCTCCGGATGCGCCGCGCGCATCGCGGGCAGATGCCGCATCAGCACTGCGCCGAGCGTATCGGTCGTCGTGATCCGGACCGGCCCTGACGGCCTCAGGTCCTGTCCCGCCAGCCTGCGCTCGAGCGCGAGCACCTCATCCTCGAGCCGCGCCGCCGACGACGCCGCGGTCTCACCGGCCGGGGTCGGCGCGTAGCCATCGCGGAAGCGCTCGAACAGCCGCGTTCCGATCGCGGCTTCGATCGTGCCCAAGCGGCGGAACACCGTCGAATGCGTCACGCCCAGTCTACGCGCCGCCCCGGAGAGGCTGCCCTCCCGCGCGACCGCGAGGACGAGGCGAAGATCATTCCAGTCGAGCGGGCTGTGCATTTTTGCAAACTCGATTCGCAGAGTTGGCGAATATCTTATCACGAACAGACAGGCCATTTTTCCGAAAAGTTCGGCCGACGGGCGCACCTCGTGTGCCGCGCCGGCGACGCAGAGGAGCTGGCAGGTGACAAGCGAGACCACCGAGACGTTGCAATTGCACGACACGAGGCCGGCAACGGTCGACCCGCGGCGATGGCTGGCGCTGCCCGTGCTGCTTACCGGCGCGTTCCTGCCGATCCTGGACTTCAACGTCGTCAACCTCGCGCTGCCGGCCATTCGCGACAATCTCGGCGCCACCCCAAGCGAAGTGCAGTTCGTGATCTCGGCCTATGCTGCGACCTACGCAGTGTTCCTGATCACGGGTGGCCGGCTCGGCGACCTGCTCGGCCGCCGACGCATGTTCCTGACCGGTGTCGCCGGCTTCACGATCGCGTCGGTGTTGTGCGGCATTGCATGGTCGCCGGACGTGCTGGTCGCCGGGCGGATCCTACAAGGCCTCACCGCGACCGTGATGGCACCGCAGGTGCTCGCCTCGATCCGCGTGCTGTTTCCGGCGGCCGAGCAGGGCCGCGCACTCGGCTTCTACGGCGCGACGTTCGGCCTTGCCAACATCTGCGGCCAGGTGCTCGGCGGCGTCCTGGTCTCGACCCATCCGTTCGGATTGGCCTGGCAAGCGATCTTCCTGATCAACGTGCCGATCGGCATCGCCGCCTTCATCGGCGGACTTCTCTTTCTGACCGACTCGCGAGCCGAGCATGCGCAGCGGCTCGACATCGGCGGCGTCGTCCTGCTGTCGTTGACGCTGGGCTTGCTGGTCTATCCGCTGATCGAGGGCCGGGAATCCGGCTGGCCGGCCTGGATCGTCGCGATGCTGCTGGCCTCTCCGCTGGTGCTCGCCGCCTTCGTCCGCTTCGAGGCGCGCCTGTCTGCCCGCGGCGGCGACCCGCTGGTCGCACTGCACCTGCTGCGCAACAGCGACTTCGTCATCGGGCTGGTGATGGCGCTCGCCTTCTACATGCTGTCGTCGTTCTACCTGACTTTTGCGGTCTACCTGCAAAGCGGGTTGCATTTTTCACCGCTGGCGGCCGGCCTCGCCACCCTGCCCTTCGCCACCGGCTTCTTCGTGAGTTCGCTGGTGTCGTCGCTGGTGATGCAGTGGCTCGGCGTGCGCACGCTGACGCTGGGCTTCGCGCTGCAGGTCATCGGCTTCGGCGTCGTGATGCTGTCGGTCAGTGGCACGCTGCCGCAAAGCGCTGAATTCGGCCTGATCTGCGGCGGGCTCGGGTTCGGCACCGTGATGCCGTCGGTGATCAAGGCCGTGATCGGCAGCATCGATCCGCGCCACGCCGGGCTGGCATCGGGGATGATGATCTCGACCTTCCAGATCGGCGCTGCACTCGGCGTCGCAATCATCGGCGGCGTCTTCTACAGCCTGCTCGGCCCGCATCCGCAGGCCGAAGACTATGCGCACGCCTTCACGGTCGCGCTCGGCTGCAATGTCGCGCTGCTGGCGCTCGGCGGCTGGCTATCGCTGTGGCTGCCGCGCGAGCCTGCAGCCGGTTGAAATCGCCGCGACCGACGGTGAATGCCATGAAGCTCATGATCAACGGTCTCTGGCGCGGCGATACCGATCCGACGCCCGAACTCAAGGCGCAACAGATGATCCATGCCGGCCGCTTTCGCGACCGCATCAGCGCAGACGGCGCGTCAGGTTTCCGCGCCGAGCCCGGGCGCTATCACCTCTATGCCTCGCCGGCCTGCCCGTTCTCGCACCGGGTCCTGATCGTGCGCGCGCTCAAGCAACTGGAGGACATCGTCGGCCTCTCCGTCCTGCATCCGCATTGGGACACGCCCGACGGCTGGAGCTTCGCGGACACCGCCCTGTCGACCATCGACAATGCGGGCAATGGCTTCCTGCATCTGCACGAGGCCTATCGCGCCTCGGCACCGGACTATACCGGCAAGGTCACCGTGCCGGTGCTGTGGGATTGCCGCTCCCGCCGCATCGTCAGCAATGAATCGCTCGAAATCGCAGCAATGCTGAACCACGCATTCGATGCAGTCACAGGTGATCGCGGTCTCGATCTCTGCCCTACCGAGCTGAAGCCCGCGATGGACGATCTGAACGGCGAGATCGCACGCCGCCTGTCGGTCGGCGTCTACGCGGTGGCCGGCGCGACGCATCAGGACGAATACACCGCGGCAATGGATCAGTTATTCGGCTTTCTCGACGAGCTCGACGACCTGCTGAGCGACGGCCGCCGATTTTGTCTTGGCGAGCGGCCAACGCTGGCCGATGTCCTGGTCTATGCGACGCTGGTACGCTTCGATGCCGTGTACAATCCGCTGTTTCGCGCAAGCCGCAGGCGGCTCGTCGACTATCCGCGTCTGCCGGGCCTTTTGCAGCGTTTTCACGCCCTTCCCGGCGTCGGCGCCACGCTGCGTTACGACCACGTCCTCACACACTACTACGACGGCGATTGGGCGGTTGCGACCCGCCGCGGCATCGTACCTGAGCTTCCGGAGATGAACTGGCTTGCCCCGCACCGGACATGACGAATTGGAAAAGGCCCATGACCGCACCATTGTACGACGCCTCGGTTCCGGTGTTCCGGCAGATGCTCGACGCGCTTGCCGATCTCCTGCGCAAGGGCGAGGCCCATGCCCTGGAACGCGGCCTCGATCCCGACGCGATGCTCGCGGCTCGGCTGGCGCCGGACATGTTGACGCTGGTCGGCCAGGTGCAACGGGCCAGCGATCACGCCAAGGGCGCCGCCGGGCGGCTCGCGGGCCTCGAGCCGCCGCCCTTTGCCGACGACGAGCAGAGCCTCGCCGAAACCTACGCCCGGATCTCGCGAACGCTCGACTACATCGACACGGTCCCGGTTCGGGCCTTCGACCGAGCGGCAGAACGGATCATCACTTTGCCGTTCGGCGTCCCGCCGATGCCGGCAGCGCGCTATCTGTACCGCTTCGCGCTGCCGAGCCTGTTCTTTCACGTCACGACCGCCTACGCCATCCTGCGCCATCGCGGCGTGGCGCTCGGCAAGCGCGACTTCCTCGGCAAATACCTCTCGGAATGAGCTCTATTTCTTCGCGACCTCGCGAAGCGTGGTGTAGACCCACTCGGCCCCCTGCTTGATGGCCTCGACGCCGATCCGCTCGTCGTTGCCATGCATCCGGCTCAGGATGTCGTCGTCGAGCGGATAGGGATAGATCCCGTAGACGGGCACGTTGCGCTCGCGCCAGGCGATGGCGTCGGTCCCCGCTTCGAACATCGTCGGCACCAGGACCGCGTCCTTCCAGACCCGCTTTGCGTTGCGATCCAGCGCCGCATAGAGCTCGGTATTGATGGGCGACGCCGGGATCTTGGAGCGCGTCAAGTAGGCGTCCCGCGCATCCTGTTGCGACAGCGACGATACGATGCTGACCTCGATGCCGGGATCGGCGATCGCACGCTTGATCTCCTCGATCATCTGATCCGTGGTGGTGCCCGGCAGCAGCCGCGTGTTCACGACCGCCTTGGCATCGCCGGGGATCACGTTGGGCTTGATGCCGGCGTCGATCATCGTGATCACCATGGTATCGCGCAGCAGCGCGTGCAGCAGCAGGCTGTCCTTGGGATTGTCGGCGACCAGCTTCTTTCCAGCTGCATCGAGATCGCCTTGGTCCTTCGCTACCAGTAGCTGCTTGATATCGGCTGCCGTCTGTTCCGAACTGATGGGAAGCAACGCCTTGAAATAGGCTTCGGTCGCCGGCACTAGCTTGACGGCCGGATCATGCACCGCGAGCTTCGCCAGCGCCGCGATCAGGCGGTCGTTGGCCATCGCACCCGCCGGGAACGGCCGTGAGGAATGACCGGAGGGACCGGTCGCCCTTAGCGCGAACGTCGCCGAGAGCTTCTCCGCCGTCGTGACGTTGATCTGGCGCACCGAGCCGTCGCGCTCCTGCAGCACATAGCCGCCTTCGTTCAGCGCGAACTCCGCGTCGATCTTGTCCCAATGGTCCTTCGCCAGCCATACCGTGCTGTACTGCCCCTGCTCCTCGTCGGCTTCGGCAAGGAAGATCACGTCGCGCGACAACGGCGTCTTCTCCTCGGCGAGCCGCATCACCGCGCTGGCGAAGACGGCAAGTCCGCCCTTGAAGTCCATCGCGCCGCGCCCATAGACGAAACCGTCCTTCTC
Organism: Bradyrhizobium sp.; assembly: GCA_036383375.1. GTDB lineage: Bacteria > Pseudomonadota > Alphaproteobacteria > Rhizobiales > Xanthobacteraceae > Bradyrhizobium. The sequence continues at coordinate 22,510 of DASVOL010000173.1, forward strand.
GACCCCGGCGAACGGCTCCACGGTCCATTTCTCACGCTCGACCGGAACGACATCCGCATGTGCGGCGAGCAGTACCGGCTTCCGCGAACCGTCACCGCGCAGCCGCGCGATGAAATGCGCGGCCTTGCCGTTCGGGGCGACGAAAATGTCCACCTCGGCGCCGAGCGGTGCGAATTGCGACTTAAGGTATTCGGCGAGTGCCCGCGTATCGCCCGGGCCATTCGAAGTGTCGAAGGAGATCAGTTTCTTGAGCAGCGCAACCGTTCGATCGCCGGGCTGCTCGGCGCCCGCCTGTCCCACACCGGCACAGGACAGCAACGCGGCAAGGGCTAACGTAGCAATGCGGGTCTTGGTCGACGGCACCATGTTCTTCTGCCTCCCTTATCTGGTTTTGCAACAGGATAACTTGCGCCGCGCACCTCAGCGAGTCCTTGAGCTCAAGAAGTTCTGGGGAACATCACCTTCAGCATCGCGGCCGCGAGTAACGTCATCACGGCAAGGCCGGTGGAGAGATAGAGCGCGCTGGCATCGCCGTACCGGTCGATCACGATTGCATAGACCAGCGGCGCAGCCGCGGGCAGGATGAAGCTCGGAACGATGAGCCGGCCGACCAGCGTGCCGTAGCTGCGATGGTCGAACAGGATCAGCGGCAGCGTTCCCCTGGTGATGGTCAGAATGCCGTTGCAGGCGCCGTAGAGCAGCGCAAAAGCGATCGCCATCTCCTCAGCCGTTCCGCTGAACAGACCGGCGATGAACGACAGCGGCATGATCAGGCACGCCATCAGATTGAGCGCGAGCGGATCAAGCCGTGCACCGAACAGCACTTCGCAAAGCCGCGCGGCGGATTGCCCGATGCCCCGAAGCGTCGCGATCCAAACCGCCACCGTGACGGTGAGCCCGAGCCCGGCGAGCACCGCGATCATGTGCGCGGACATGCCGGCATTGAGGAAATTCGCGCCGGTCATGATCACGGCATAGAGCCCGCCGGCCGCCGCAAGCTGACGGCGGCTGACGGCGCGCGGTTGCTTGGATACCGGCGCTGCCGAGCTCGGCAGACCGGCAAACCGCCTGTTCGGGATCAGCAGATGCAGCGGGATCGTCAGCAGTGCAAAGCCGGCATAGACCAGCACCGCGATGCGCCAGCCAAACTGTTCCGAAAGCATATGGCCGAGCGGCCAGAACACGGTTGCCGCCAACCCGCCGAGCAAGGTGATCCCGGACATCGCGCGACGCGCCTCCGGTCCGCCGATCCGGGCCAGCGCCGCGAACGCCGCATCGTACAGCGTCAGCCGCATGCCCATGCCAAGCACGATCCAGGATGCGAAGTAGGTCGATATCTGGTGCGAGACCGCGAGACCGGCGCAGCCGAGCGCGTTGATCACGGCGCCAGCGACCATAACCTCCCGACCACCGCGACTGTCGACCCACCTCCCCGCAAGCGGTGACGCCACGCCCATCACCAGCAGCGCTGCGGCGAATCCGCCATAGACGATGTCGCGCCCCCAGCCGAGATCCGCTGATATCTGCTCGCCGAAGCCGCCGATCAGATAGTAGGTCGCGCCCCACGAGATCAGTTGAGCCAGCCCGAGCGCGGCCACGACGCGGCGGGCGATCACCGTGGCAATTCCCTCTCCGCCGGAAGCGTGGCGGCGCCATGCCCGAGCGGCCGCTGCATCAGCACGGTGTCGACCCATTGCCCGAGCTTGAAGCCGACCGATCGCAGCGTACCGACCATCTCGAAGCCCATGCGACGGTGCAGCGCGATCGATCCCGCGTTACCGCTGTTGCCGATCACGGCCAGCATCTGCCGCCACGGCCCCGCTTCGGCGCGCACGATCAAGCTCTGAAGCAGCACCACGCCGATACCGCGGCCGTGCAGCCCGTTGGACACGTAGACCGAGTCCTCGATGGTGTGGCGATAGGCCGGCCGCGGCCGGTACGCGGTCGCATAGCAATAGCCGGCCACCCGGCCATCAACGACAGCCACGAGATACGGCAGTCCCGCCGCCACCACCGCGTTCCGGCGGCCGCGCATCTCGTCCACCGTCGGCGGCACCTCCTCGAACGTCGCCAGTCCGTTGAGCACGTGATGGGCGTAGATGCCCTGCACGTCGGCCATATCGTCGTCCGCTGCGTCGCGCACCACGACGCCGTTGTAGCCTGTCGCCATTCCGTCTCACCCGAGCCGTCATATTGCCCGAGCATGCGCCTTGGCGCTATATAAGTGAAGCTTTGATTGGTTATGCGCAGCATAAGAGATGCTTTGATGAAGAATCTCAACCTCGACTATCTCGAAAGCTTCGCCGTCGTGATCGAGTGCGGCAGCTTCTCCGCCGCGGCCGAGCGGCTGCAGCTGACTCAACCCGCGGTGAGTCTGCAGGTGCGCCAGCTCGAGAAGAGCCTGAATGCGATCTTGATCGAGCGGGTGGGACGCAAGGCCAGACCGACGGCCGCCGGCGTCGCCCTGCTGTCGCACGCGCAGCAGATCAGCGCGGCGGTGACATCGGCGGTCGACGCCGTCGCGCAGCAGACCACGGGAACAGCGGGCCGCGTGCGGATCGGCACTGGCGCGACCGCGTGCATCTTCCTGCTGCCGCCGGTCCTGAAGGAACTGCGGACCGCATTGCCCTCGCTCGAGATCACGGTCACGACCGGCAACACCGCAGAGATCGCGCGGGCGGTCGAGGACAACACGATCGACATCGGACTGGTCACGTTGCCGGTGTCGGGGCGCAGTTTTGAGATCACCCCCGTCATGAACGACGAGTTCGTGCTGATCGCGCCGCACGACATGAAGCTGCCGGCGCGGATTACGCCGGAGGTGCTGGGGACCAGGCCGGTTCTGCTGTTCGAGCCCGGCGGCAACACGAGGCGCACCGCGGACGAGTGGCTGGCGCGCGGCGGCGTGTCGCTGAAGCCGTTGATGTCGCTCGGCAGCGTCGAAGCGATCAAGGAGATGGTGCGCGCCGGCCTCGGCTGCGCGATCCTGCCCGGCATGGCGGTGCCTGCCAACACCAAGCAGCGCGACCTGATCGTCCGGTCACTGTCGCCGAAGCTCCACCGCCGGCTCGCGGTCGTGATCCGCCGCGACAAGCGCCTCGATCGCGGGCTGCGGCAGACGCTGTCGGCGCTGAAGGCACTCGCGGCCACCAAGGACAACGGCCGCTAGGGAGGACGCTGCGCGCATCCTCCCTGCTCCGCCCCCGTCAAGTGGCCTTGCGTTCCTGTTCCGCGATCTTGCGGAACGCGGCCTCGCCGGCGTCGGTCACGGCCGCCCACTTCGCATTCGGCGCGGCCTCGGCCTCGTAATTGTCGTGCCAGTTCCACCATTTGTAGGTCGGGCCCTGCGGATAACCCTTGGGCGAATCCTCCCAGAGCTCCTGGCGGCCGAACGGCGTGATGTCGAGATAGCTCCACACCGTACCCATTGCTTCATCGCCGCGGCTGTTGACGAGATAGGTGCGGAAGATTCGCTCGCCGTCGCGGACGAACACGTTGTGGCCGTGCCATTCGGCGACGCCGAAGTCGGCATCAAAGCTGTCGGTGATCGTGTACCACGGCATCTCCCACTCCATCCGCGCCTTCAGCCGCGCGATATCGGCCTGCGGCGCGCGCGAGGCGTAAGCCAGCGTGGTGTCGCGCTGGTTCAGATGCGAGAGATGGCCGACCTGATCGGCGCCGAGTGAGCAACCGCGGCAGGCGTGATCCGGCCAGCCGAACACGCCGGGCTCGAAGAACGCGCGGTAGATGATCAGCTGCCGGCGGCCTTCGAACAGATCGAGCAGGCTCGCCTTGCCATTCGGTCCCTCGAAGACATAGGCCTTCTCGACTGCCATCCACGGCATCCGCCGCCGTTCGGCGGCTAGTGCGTCGCGCGCTCGCAGCTGCGCCTTTTCCTTCACCAGCATCTCCAAGCGCGCCGCCTCCCACGCCTCCCGCGATACCACGGGCGGCGTCTGTATTGCCGCCAGTCCGCCGCGACCGTTCTCTGCCGATTTGCTCATGATGATCTCCATCTTTCGAATTGGACGAACTCCGGGACCACGGCGCAGTTCCCGCGCCGAGGCCGTTCGTCATTGGCCATGCCGCAATCTGGCGCGGCGGCGACGAATGGTGGGAGTGACAAGTTTGTCGGGATATTCGCGCATGCGCTCCGGTCGGTCACATTTCTTTGCATAATACTTGCACTTTGCAATTATCTATGTGAGCGTCGCCGCCATGAAACAAACTGCTCCCGCTGCCGTCGACGACGGCCTGAAGCTCAGCGCCTGGCTGCCCTATCGCCTGTTTCTGGTCGCGGCGCAGGTCGCCCGCCCGCTCGAGAGTTTTTACAGCGAGACGTTCGGATTGAGCCAGGCGGGCTGGCGTATCCTCGCCGTGATCGCCGAGCGCGATGCGGCCAACGCCTCCGAGATCGGCCGCGCCTGCGCACTCGACCCATTCGCGGTCAGCCGCGGCATCGGCCAGCTCGCAGAGCTCGGCTTTGCGGTCCGACGCCCCGGCAAGACCGATCGCCGCTTCGCCGCGGTCAGCATCACCCGCAGCGGTCGAACCGCCTTCAACCGGATCGCTGCATTGGGCGGCGCGATCGAGGCGCGGCTGCTGGCGCGCCTCACCGAGAGCGAGCGGACAACACTCGATTCAGCGCTCACCCGGTTCGAGGGGGAAAGCGCGCGGATCGATGCCGGCGGCTGGCGCGCGCTGCTCGACGACGTCGCAACGCCATGACCGGCCTGCTGTTCGCGCTGACCGCGCTGCTGTGGGGCGGCGGCGCACTGGCCA
>DASVOL010000174.1:0-11562 GCA_036383375.1 Bradyrhizobium sp.
CCGCATCGCGGGCGGCGTGGCCGGCGCCGATTACTGGTTCTCACCCTCCACCGTTGCGGGCTTTGCGCTGGCCGGCGGCGGCACCAGCTTCAGCGTCGCGAACGGCGGCACTGGCCGCTCCGATCTGTTCCAGGCCGGCGCATTCGTCCGGCACAATTCGGGCCCGGCCTATGTCACCGGCGCGCTGGCCTATGGCTGGCAGGACGTCACCACGGATCGCATCGTCACCTTTGCCGGCGCCGATCATCTTCAGGCGCGTTTCAACGCCAATGCCTACTCCGGCCGGCTCGAAGGCGGCTATCGCTTCGTGGCGCCGTGGGCGGGCAATGTCGGTCTCACGCCCTACGCCGCCGGCCAGTTCACCACGTTCGATCTGCCCGCCTATGCGGAGCAGGCGATCACCGGCACCAACACCTTCGCGCTGAACTACGCCGCAAAAACCGTCACCGCCACGCGTAGCGAACTCGGCGTGCGTGCCGACAGGTCGTTCGTGTTGAACGAGGCGATCCTCACCCTGCGTGGCCGCGCCGCATGGGCGCACGACTTCAACGCCGACCGCAATGTCGCGGCGACCTTCCAGGCGCTGCCCGGCGCAAGCTTTGTGGTCAACGGTGCCGCACAGGCGCACGATGCCGCGCTCACCACCGCTTCGGCGGAGGTGACGTGGCGCAACGGCTGGTCCGCTGCCGCGACGTTCGAAGGCGAATTCTCGAGCGTCACGCGCAGCTACGCCGGCAAGGGTGTGGCGAGGTATCAATGGTAACGCTCCGGCGAGGCCGCAATGATCACGCCGGGATGACGATATGGTCCGGCGCCATGCCCGCCCGGTGACGCTCATACATTGCGGTATACGCGGCCTCGATGTGCCGGGTGAAGCGCTTGGTATCGAATAACGGTGCCGTCCGCCGGTTGGCCGCCAGCCTGGCCTTGAGCGCAGCGAGCCTCGAAGGATCGGTTGCAAGATCGATCGCCATGCGCTCGTAAGCCTCCGGCGATTCCGCGACAAGTTCGGGCAGGCCGGTCGCATGGAGCAAGCTCGCCGCGACCCGACTGGCAAACGTGTCGCCTGGAATGGTCAGCACCGGCAGGCCGGCCCATAGCGCATCGCTCGCGGTCGTGTGGGCGTTGTACGGAGTGGTGTCGAGGAACAGGCCGGCGAGGCGGTGGCGTGCGAGATGGTCGGGCGCCGACATGCGCGGCGCGAACACCAGGCGCTCCGCAGCGATGCCACGCGCGATCGCCTCTTTTCGCAGATTTGCGGCGGCGCGTGCGTTGCCTTCGAAGAGCCACAACATGCTGTTCGGGACACTGCCGAGGATCCTCATCCACCGATCGAACATGTCAGGCGTGATCTTGTAGTTGTTGTTGAAGCAACAAAACACGAAGCCCGTCGACGGCAGCCCCACGTCGCTGCGCGTAAATTCGCGATCGGCAATGACGCGCTTGTCGTCGTTGGCCTGATAGCTGCCCGGCAGGGCGACCACCTTTTCGCTGTAGAATTCGCGATGGTGATCCGGAACAACGGTCCGATCGGCGACGATGTAGTCGATGAACGGGGCACCGAGTGTTCCCGGGTAACCCAGATAATTGACCTGGATCGGGGCAGGCCGGCGGCCGAGCACCCTGATGCGGGATCCCCCGGTAAAGCCTTTCAAATCAACCAGGATGTCGATTTCCGATCGCCTGATCAGGTCGGCGATCGCATCGTCGTTCATACCCCGGACCTCGACGAATCGATCGAACGACGCCTCCAGCCGTCGACGCATCTCCGAAGGGTCGTTCGGCGACCATGAGATTGCCACCGTCTCGAACTTCGACCGGTCGTGGCACTCGAACATCCCCGCCATCAGGTGCGCTGTCGCGTGGTTGCAAAAATCCGACGAGAAATAGCCGATCCGAATTCGATCGTGATGGTAGCGCTCGCCGCGCCAGCGCTGGCTTTCAGACGGCGGATGATTCCTCGCGATCCATCGCGTGGCGCAGAGCAGTTGGTCGGCGGCCGATGAAGGAACGCTGCAAAAAAAGAATGGCGGCGTCGTCGCGTCCCGATTCCTGATCGACTTGATCAATTGGTTGCAGTCGGCATCGAAGTCGGACCAGTCGCAAAGGTGAGATTTGGCGTGCAGACGATAGCCTTCGATCTCGGCCTGGTCGGGTTTGAGCGCGACGGCCTTGTCATAGGCAGCGAGTGCCTCGTCATAGCGTTCCAGAATGGAGAGAACCTTGGCGCGGTTGGCGTGGGCAGCCGCATCGTCGCCCTTGTGCCGGATCGCCATGTCGATGCTGGCGAGCGCTGCCTCATGATGCATGAGCCGCAGCAGCGCCGTGCCGCGGTTGTTGTAGGCCTCGGCGTAATCGGGTTGCAGCGCGATCGCCTGATCGTAACTCGCGACCGCCTCTTCGAGACGATCCAGCTTGATCAGCACGTTGCCGCGGTTATAGCTCGCGCCGGCAATTCCCGGCGCCCGGTCGTAGCTCGCGAGCGCATCGTCGAACCTTTCAAGGTCATTGAGCACGTTGCCGCGATCGTTGTGCGCTCCGGCATCGTTGGGCTCGAGCGCGACCGCCCTGTCCAGGCTCGCCAGGGCCCCCTCGAGCCGCTCCAGCTTTCGCAGCGTGGCGCCTCTGTTTCGATGGGCATCTGCATGGTCGGGCACCAGCGCGATCACGCGATCGTAGCTTGCGATCGCCTCCTCGTGGCGTCCGAGCTCCGCGAGCGTAAGTCCGCGGTTGTAGAGCGCCGGCGCAAGGTCTGGCTTGAGCGCGGTTGCCCTGTCGAAGCTCGCGAGCGCGTCGTCGAGGCGACGCAAATCGCGCAGCGCATTGCCGAGGTTGTTGTGCGCGTCGGCGACGTCGCCGTTGAGACTGATCGCTCGCCGGATCAGGTCGACGCCGCGCTGGCTGCGGCCGGTCTGCGCGGAAACCAGGCCCAACAGATGCAGCGCATCGAAGTTGTTTGGCTGCTGCCTGAGAATGTCTTCATAGATCTTCTCCGCTGCCGCCAACTGCCCGCGCTGATGCAGCGCGACGGCCTGTCCAAAGGCGAGCTGCAAGGCGGTCGAATTGGATTTTTGCGATTCACCAGTTTCGGGCATCAAACTTCTTCAAACGTTCCATGTCCGATCCGTGTTTTCAAAAGCAGTTGCAGCACGCCCGTCATTAGCTTCAGTCCTTGGGACTTCAAGTCTTGAGCTTCAGGTCTTGGCCCTCACGCTACCAGACATGTCGGATGCGCCGCGATATGGATCGCCCGTCTATGAAAGGTTGAAAAACTGGCAGATCGCCCTCGATTGCGCAACGGCTTCAGGGAATAATTCCAGCACGCGTGCCCGATGACAGGCTCGGCGACATCAGGGATAGCCCCCGCATGTCGCTTCGCTCATGCAGTTCGGGGATTTGAGCAGCCTCGCACAGATCGGCCTCAGGTGGCCCTAGCGATAGTCCTTGTTGTCGATCACCTTGCCGTCCTTGCCGCCGGCGGCGTCGGTCGGCATGCACTCGACCTGCACGAGGTCGGGATAGAGCTCCCAGGTTCGCACCAGGAATTTCCTGCGGATGCCGTAGGAGGTGATGATGCAGCGGTTCAGCACCGGGCTGACGGCGGCGGCGACGTAGCCGGGATAAAACAGCGCGCCATGATGGAGGATGCTCCAGATCTCGTTGAACCAGGTCGAACGCACCCGGAAGGTCACCGTGTTCTGATCGGTGCAGGGCAGGGTCTCGCAACCGTAGACCTCGTGGGTCTCGAGGCCTTCGGTTTGTGAGCTGGAGAGGTTCTGCGAGTTGGAGAGATACAGCTGCTCGTCGTGCCGCACCGTGGCAAGGTACCAGGGCAAGGTCGCTGCGACCGTCACCGTGCCGTAGATCAGGTAACAGGCGACGATCGTCGCAAGGATCATGATGCCGCCGCGCGCCTTGCTGAATTCCGGATCGCCATAGGCGTCCTTGGTGTAGACGCAGCGCGCCCACAGCGCGCGGTAGCGCGCGAACGCCCATCGCATGAAGCGGTAGAGCCGCCAGGTGACCGGCGCGATCAATGTCAGGTAGATCCACCCGCAGGAACGCGCGAACTGTGACCAGAACCGGCCGAGCATGCTCAGCTCCCGGTGGGCGCGTCCGAGGTCGGACTGGTCGTAGGACTTCTTGGCCTCGTAGGCCTTGGTCTTGAAGTCGGACAGCGTCTTGTCGATGCCGTCCAGCAACGCGTCGGCGTCGTTATGCGGCTTTTCTGTCATGGGGGATCCAGCTCGACGTGAAGTTGCGGCTCGTGGCATCGAAGCCGATGTCGAGCGTGCCGCCGAAGGCGCCGTCCGCCATCGTCTTCTCGACGATCATGGCCTCGATGCGCTTGATGCGGCCCGGCAGGCCGCGCGCGCCGATCTCGGGCGAATAGGTCTTGTCGCAGAATTCCCGCAGCTGCGCCTCGGGGAAGCGCACCTCGATCGATTGCGCCGCATAGAAGGCGTTGATGCGTGAGATTTCGCGGAACACGATCTTCTCGATCGTGTCCATGTTGAGCTTGTGGAACAGGATGATGTTCTCGCGTCCCTCGAAGCGGTTCAGGAATTCCGTCCGGAAGGCCTTCTTCAGGTCGCGGATGGTGAGCTCATAGGCCTCTTCCTGGGTCAGGTCGCCGGGACCGGTACCGACCCGCAGCGCATGATCCGCGCCGATGTTGGTGGTCATCGGCATCACCACGTCGCCAAACTCGACCTTGCGGCCCAGATTGTCGCGGCAGCGGCCGTCGTCGAGAATGTTGAGGCAGATGTTGAAGATGTCGGGATGAGCCTTCTCGATCTCGTCCCACAGCATGACCTGATACGGATTGGCCCGCACCGAATTGGTCATCTCGCCGCCGGCAGCGAAGCCGTCATAGCCCGGAGGCGCGCCGATCAGCTTGGTGACGTCGTTCTTCTCCATGAACTCGCCCATGTCGTAGCGGTTCAACGCCTTGTCCGTGTCGAACAACGCCTCCGCCAACCCCTTGGCGACCTCGGTCTTGCCGACGCCGCTGGCGCCGCAGAACAGGAACGGCAGCGGCCTGTCGGTGCGCCGTCCCCGCCGCCAGACCTTGACGGCGCGATCGACATGATCGAGCACCGCGTCCTGACCGAACACGCGCCGCTTCAGCGAGCCATGGAGATTGAGCAGCTTGACGGCGTCGTTCTGCTTGAGCTTGGAGGCGTCGATGCCTGAGATCAACGAAAATTCATCGATCACCATCGCCGCGGTGAACAGCAGCCGATCGTTGATCTCCCTGGTGACGGCCTTGTATTTCACCCGATTTTCGTCGACGGCCGCCTGGGTCCGCGCGATGTCACCGCGCAGCTGGAGAATCTCGGGCGTCGCATAGCCGGACGCCCTGGCAATCAGATCGAAGTCGGCATCACCAGCCGAGGCCTTGCCGGCGGGCTCGTCGAGGTGCCGCTTCTTTTCTTCTTCCTCGAGGGTGCGCAGCTGGGCCTCCATGTGCGCGATCGACTTCTCGCCCTCGCGTTGCGCCGCGTAGTAGCCCTTGATCCTGGCCTGGTATTCGGCGAACTCGGCCTTGTGGCGCGCTATCGCGGCGCGCACGGCAGCGGCTTTTTCTTCGTTTCCGGAAGCCGGCCCACCGGCCACAAGACGCGCGAGCTCCGCCTCCAGCTCCGCGAGCAGCGGCGGCGTCGAATGCGCCCGCAACAGATAGCGCGCCATGCCGCGATCGAGCAGGGTGCGGGTGCGCGCAGGCTGCGCGGCGGTGAGCCCGGTGTCGAGCGAACGATACTTGCTCGACATGTCGATGGCGGCCTTGACCGCCGCCGGATCGATCCGGACCTCGTAGTTCTCCTCGAGATCCCTCGCGCCATGCAGCGCGATCTCCTCGAGCTCGGCGCCGACCGGCTCGGTCAGATCCATCAGCGTGAAGTGATCGCGGAAGTCGGAATGGCACTTCAGGACCTGCGTCAGGTCGGCCTCGCGCACCTCGAGGAAGACCTGCGTCTTCTTCGCCTTCACCATCGCCGTCAACGCGTTGACGATGTGCATCAGCCCGCTGTTGCGCAGCGCATCGATCAGATCGAGCGTGTCCTCGACGATCAGGACGCTGTCGGGGGTGCGATTCAGGATGGCAAATATCGCCTTGAACTGCTTGACGATGGCGTCGTTGTCGCCGAGCCCGAACAGGCCGTCGGTGTCGAGCCAGAACAGCCGCTTGTTGACGATGTCGAACGGCGCATCGGGGTCAGCCTTGCGCGCCTGCAGCGCCAGCGCCAGCGTGGTGATGCCGACGCCACTGGGGCCGGAGACGATCACGCTGTTGGCTTCCATCCGCGTCAGGATGGTGCACAGCTCCTCGAACTTCTCCGCGCGGCCAACCAGCTTGAAATTCTTTCGGCTGGCGAGCTTGTCGCTGCCGGTGATCAGGAAGTTGTCGGCCATTTGCGGTGTCCATCGGTCAGGCTGCACGCGGGAAGGCCCGGACCGGCAGCGCCGGTCCGGGAAACAAGCTCAGATCTGCCCGAAGGTGATTTCCTTGTCGTCGACCGGTTTCGGCGCCGCGGCAGCCGCCGCCGCGCCGGGATCCTTGGCGTCCATGCCGATGCTCTCCTGCAGCCGCGCGCGCACGGTCGCGGTGACGTCGCTGAGCTCGCCGAGCCGGCTCTGGATGTTGGAGAGCCCGTCTTCACGCAGCTTGTTGGCGGCCTGCAGCGATTCGGCGATGTTCGACATCGACTCGACTTTCTCCATGATCCGCTTGGACTGCTCGTCGACCTGCAGCGCCTGGCGGATCACCTCCTTGTTGGCGACGTCGTCGGTCACCGCATTCATCGCCCGCATCGAATCGCGCACGCTCTCCGAGGCCTCGTTGAGCGCCGAGTTGTTGAGCGCCTGAATGGTGGTGTTCAGGCTGGTGGCGACACTCGCGATACCGTCGCTGGACAGTTCACGCAAATTGACGTTCTGCTTGCCGAGGGCGTCGTGGAAGGTGTTGGCGTCGACCGCATCCTTCTCGAGATCGGCCACGGTCTTCTTGGTGCCGCGCCCGCTGTCGAGCAGAGCGGTGACGTGGCGCTCGAAATCGTTCTTCTTGCGCTCGCGCTCGAGCCGGGCGAGCGTATCCTCGCCCTCCTTTGCGGTCGACAGCGCCTGCACCTTGTCCTTGTTCGCGGCGCAGGCGAGGTCGATGCCCTTGTCGAGAATCGCGACCACCGTGATCATCTGCGAGTTGATCTTGACCAGCTTGTCGGCTTGCCCCTCGATCCCTCCGAGCTCGTCGCGCAGCTCCGAGACCGTGACCTGCGACTTGTCGATGTAATCGAGGGCCGCCTTGATGATGCCCTCGACGCGCTTGACGTGCTCGGGACCGGAAATGTCGAGCATCTTGCGGACCTGGTCCTTCTCGGCCTTGAACTTGCCCTGCTTGGCGTCGCGCTCGGCCTTCTCCACGATGATCGCCTGCGCCTTGTCGCGGCAGGTCTTGAGGTCATCGATCCGCTTGGCGATCAGGAGCTCCTTGGCGGCGATTTCGGCCTGGGCGGACTTCTTGATGCCGCCGAACAGGCCGGTCTGCGTCTTCAGCTTGGCGATGTCGCGCTCGAGCATCTCCTTGTCGGAGGTGATCTGCCGCGCTTCCGATTCGACGCCCGACGTGCGGCGGTCCCAGTCGGCCTCGCGCTTGCGATCCTCCTCGATCTCCGCGAAGGTATCCAGCACGACATTGTCGCCGGCGGTGCGCAGCGTGTAGAGCGCATCCAGATTGTCGACCAGCGGCCGGATCATCTCGCGGAAGTCGAGAACGCCCTTGTTCATGTCCGCGAAGGTCTGCTTCATCTTGGCGAACACGGTCGTCGACGACAGCTCGATCAGCTTGCGCTGCATCAGCGTGCGCTGCTGCGCCAGATATTCCTTGTAGGCCTCGAGCTGCTTGATCGACGCCTTGCATTCCTCGGCAAGGTCCGGCGAGAGCAGGGTGCCGATCTGGCGGCTGCGCTCTTCCGGCGCGGCTTCGGGATTGAAGACGATCTTGGCGACCGGATTGGCGGTGATGTCGACCGGCGCGGCCTGCGTCGCCTGCTTCGGCGCCATCCGCGCCTTGATGGCTTCGTTGACGGCGGTCGATTCTGCGAGTTTCGGGGATGCAGAGGTAGACATTGCAGTCGTCTCCAGGTCTGGCGACTCCGAAAGGAGCCGCATGGGCGGCGCAGCCGTCAGGCCGCGTCGCGGGAACTCGTCGCTAGGGGGCTTGCATCAAAATCCGGCTGGCGCCGACGCTAGATGCGACTCCTTGGCCGCACAACCATAGGGAGGCTCAATTTCGACCGTCAACCAAATGAAATCGTGACATTCTTTACGCATCGTTCTGCGCTTGCCGTAAGTTTCAGCCCGGAAGGAAGCTCATTGTTTTTCAATCGGCGTTTTGTCCCTTCATGACCGGCTGGCTCGATCGAGCCTGGGGCGGGGAGGCCGGTCCCGATGTAGGGTCCTCCACATTCGTCGCATCAGGTGGCCCTTAGGTTGACGTCCGCAAGCCGCGCACGGCGATTTGAACTCAAGGCTGCGACGATCCGAAGAAAGCGACCCTCTTCACGGACTAAATATTTGAACCGTCTCTTGAAGTTCGGCCGTGCGTGATCACGTGCTCACAGACGGGAACTCTGGCCGGTTCCAGGACGATCATCCGCAGTTCGGAAAATCCAGCAGCAATTTCAATGATATGCGGCTTCGGAATTTTCTTCCGGCGACCGGCTTCCCGCTTCCAAGCCACGTTGACCGGCCCTGATCGCCGCTCGCAGGGAATAAAGCAGCTGCAACCGGGGTCAGCCGCCCGGCCGCTTTTTCAGAGATGGTTGGAGCGCGCGGCTCAGTCGCCGGGCGACCGCCGGAGCGTCCGGTTCGGCGACGTTCGTGAAGCCGATCAGCAATGCCTCGACGGATTGATGCGTGATGGTTCGTGCCGATAGCGCCTCGGCGCCGAAACCGGCGGCTTTCGCAAGCTCCGCCAGTGCGACGTCGCGCACGCCTCCTGTGAACTGAACGACGAGATGCATGCCGCCCGGCTTGAGCGCGATCGTGATCGCTTCGCCGAATTCGGCCTCGAGCGCATCGACCAGGGCGGCGCGGCGTGCGGCATAGAGCTTGCGCATGCGCTTCAGATGCCGCGCGAACTGTCCCTCGGCCATGAAGGCCGCGACGACGCGTTGCTCGAACAGGTCGTGTCCCGCGGTCCGCGTCGCGCTGGCTTCGACGAATTGTCCGAGCAACCGGTCGGGCAGCACCAGATAGCCGAGCCGCAAGCCGGGAAACAGCGTCTTGCTGAAGCTCCCCGCATAGATCACGCGCTGCTCCCGATCGAGGCTCTTCAGGGCGGGCAGCGGGCGGCCGATGAAACGGAATTCGCTGTCGTAATCGTCCTCGATCACATAGGCGTCGGCGGTGTTGGCCCAGCCGAGCAGTGAAAGCCGCCGCGGCAGCGACAGTGCCGCGCCCAGCGGAGATTGATGCGATGGCGTGACCACGACGATGCGGGCCTTCCGCGCCTGCCTGATGCCGTCAGTGACCCGCATCCCGTCCGCGTCGACGCGAACCGGAATGAGCCTCGCGCCCGCCATGTCCAGCGCGGCGCGAACCGGTGGGAAGTACGGGTCCTCGATCCAGGCCCGGTCATTGCGCCGAAGCAGCACCCGGAGCGCCAGATCGAGACCGTCCTGAAAGCCGCTGGTGATCACGATCTGCTGCCACCGGCAGGCGATCCCGCGCGAGGACGCGAGATAGGCGGCGACCTCCTGCCGCAATGGCTGCAGGCCGGCCGGATCCGGATATGTCATGTCGGCGGACGAGATCCGGCGGGCTTCGCGGGCAACGATGTTCGCCCAGGCCTTGCGCGGAAACTGGTCGAGCGCCGGCAATCCCAGTTGCAGAAGCTTCGGCTCGGCGCTCGCCTGCGGCTGCGCGAGTGACGCATTGGAGCGATGGCCGGGCGCCGTCGCCGCGGCGGCGTTCAGTTCCGGCGAGACGATCGTACCTGCCGGCCCGCGGCTCGCGACATAGCCTTCGCCCGCGAGCATGGCGAAGGCCGCGTCGACGGTGCCGCGCGCGGTTGCGAACTCGCGGGCGAGGTCGCGCACCGACGGCAGCCGGTCGCCGGGGCGGAGCTGACCGGTTGCGATCGCCTGCCGGAAGCGCTCGTAGATCTGCCGGTACAGCGGCGTGCCGTGGCCGCGCATCAGGCCCCGCGGGCGCTTCGCCGGTGTCTTCGCAATCATCGCCATGGCCTAGTCAATATGTCGAAGGTTGGCTCTGATGCCTAGGCCATCGCCAGGCTACATCGTGGCTTCACGCAGCCAGCACCTCGCGACGGCGCGAGTCAACAAGAGGCCACTCTCATGACGAAAGCAGACCTGACCAGACGGGACGTCAACCGCGCATCGCTGTTGTCCCTGTTCGCCGCGATCGCAGCGGTTTACGGCGCGGACGCGGCGGCGCAGGCGCAAAACTCCGCGTCGACCCGGCGCGAGGTGATCAAGCAGGCGCTGCCCGGCGATCCCAGGCGCGAGATCAGCCTCGTGGAGGTCCATTATCCGCCCGGCACCGGATCGCCGGCGCATGCCCACGCCAATGGCGTGATGGCGTTCGTCGTCTCAGGCTCGATCTCCTCGCAAGTCGGCGAAGGTCCGGAGCAGACCTACAAGGCGGGAGACGCCTGGTGGGAGCCGGCCGGCGCGGTGCATCGGGTCTCGCGCAATCCGAGCGCGACCGTGCCGGCGACATTGCTTGCGATCTACATTGCCCCGGAAGGCGCAACTGCCGCCGACCTGATGAAACCGCTGTAGTCGGAATCGGCAAGGCGCGGTCGCCTTCCTCCGGTTATGCTGTGCCGGTCAGGTTGCTGGTGGTCGTGCCAAATCGCCAGAACCTGCCGTGCTCGACCAAGCCGGAGGTTGCGAGATGGCCAGACGATTCAAGGTCGGCGATCATGTCAGGTGGAATTCCGAGGCCGGCCGGGTCTCGGGTACGATCATCGCGGTTCACACCCGCGATTTCGATTACAAGGGGCACATGCACCGCGCCTCGGAGGCCGATCCGCAATACGAGATCAAGAGCGACAGGACCGATCACGTCGCGGCGCACAAGGGCAGCGCGCTCCATCATGCCTAGCAAAGGCGCGGCACTGCCGTTCTTCACGATCGGCCATTCCAACCGCAGTCTCGAGGACTTCATCGTCCTCCTCACCGCGGCCGGGATCGACCGCGTGGTCGACATCAGAACGGTACCGCGGTCGCGCACCAATCCGCAGTTCAACAAGGACACGTTGCCCACGTCGCTGACGGTCGCGGGCATCTCGTATGAGCACCTGGCCGATCTCGGCGGGCTGCGCGGCAAGGCGCGTGGCGTGCCGCCTTCAGTCAACGGATTCTGGAGCAACGAGAGTTTTCACAACTACGCCGACTATGCGCTGTCGCCGCAGTTTCACGCGAGCCTGCGGCATCTGCGCGACGAGGGCCAGGGACTGCGCTGCGTCATCATGTGCTCGGAAGCCGTATGGTGGCGCTGCCACCGTCGCATCGTCGCCGACTACCTCATCGC
>DASVOL010000175.1:0-5056 GCA_036383375.1 Bradyrhizobium sp.
ATCGCGGCACGGCTCGAACGGTTGCCGCTGACCTCCTATCAGCGCTGGATCTTCGGGATCATCGCAACCGCATGGTTCTTCGACAGCATGGACCTGGCCGCGCTGACCTTCGTGCTCGGCTCGATCCGCCAGACCTTCGGCCTGTCGACGGCGGAAACCGGGCTGCTGTCCAGCATGAGCTTTCTCGGCATGTTCGCCGGCGCCGCGTCCGCCGGCCTGATGGCCGACCGCTTCGGCCGCGCCCGCGTCTTCCAGGTCAGCATGATCTTCTGGGGATTGGGCAGCCTGTGCTGCGGCCTCTCGACGACGGCGACCGCGCTCGGCGCATCCCGCCTGCTGCTCGGCTTCGGCATGGGCATGGAGTTTCCGGTCGCGCAGTCGATGGTCTCGGAGATCATGCCGGCCAAGAACCGCGGCCGCTACATCGCATTCCTCGAAGGGTTTTGGCCGCTCGGCTTCATCGCATCGGGCCTGTTGACCTATTTCGTGCTGCAGGTCGCCGATTGGCGCTGGGTGTTCATCCTGCAGGCGATCCCGGCCGTGTTCGTGCTTATCGTGCGGCGGTATGTGCCGGAATCGCCGCGCTGGCTCGCCTCCCACGGCTATTCCGAACGGGCCGAAGCGACCGTGCGCGACATCGAGAGCAGGGTCCGCGATCGCATGGGCGGCAAGGAGCTGCCGCCGGTCGTGCGCCAGGCCGCCGCGCCCGCCTCGGAAGTGACCGGCCTGAGGACGCTGTTTTCGGGCGTCTACGCCAAGCGGACCACGATGTTGTGGACCTTGTGGTTCTTCGCCCTGCTCGGCTTCTACGGGCTGACCACGTGGCTCGGCGCGCTGCTGCAGGCCAAGGGATTCCCGATCACCAAATCGGTATTCTACACCATCCTGATCTCGCTCGCGGGCATCCCCGGCTTCCTGGTCTCGGCGTGGCTCGTCGAATCCTGGGGCCGCAAGGCGACGCTGGTGATGAACCTGCTCTGCGGCGCGATCGCCTGCCACTTCTATGGCTCGGCGGCGGACCAGACCCAGCTCATCATCGCTGGCCTCTGCATGCAGTTCTTCCTGTTCGGCATGTGGTCGGCGCTCTACGCCTATACGCCTGAACTGTACCCGACCCATGTCCGCGCCACCGGAACCGGCTTTGCCTCCGCAATCGGCCGAATCGGTTCGCTGATCGGCCCCTATGTGATCGGCGTGATCCTGCCAGCGGCGGGACAGAGCGGCGTGTTCGCGCTGGGCGCCGGCGCATTCGTGGTGGCGGCGCTGGCGGTGCTGTTGCTCGGCGAGGAAACCCGCGGCCGGACGCTGGAGAGCATTTCGCACTGAAGATCCGCCGCTGCTGCTGCACGCGGCCGGATTCGGTGTAGCGCTGATCGAGCGGCCTTGTCAGTGCCATCGCGGCGTGTGAGATATCTGCTGTACAGCAGCACGCAAGATTCCGATGGCAGATTCGAACAAGCGATCCAGCACGGTGCGCGCCCGCGCAGCAGGAAGCCGCCGGCCGGCGCGGCAATCGTCCACTGCTGCTGGCAAGCCGCGCGCTGCCGCGCAGGCGCTTGTCCCGCAAGGCGACGTCACCCTCACCGATCGCGCCTATGCCGAGCTGGAAGAGCTGATCGTAACGCTGCAACTGCCGCCCGGCACCGCGCTCTCCGAGCTCGTGCTCGCCAAGCGGCTCGACATCGGCCGCACCCCGATCCGCGAGGCGTTGCAGCGGCTGTCCCGCGACGGCCTTGTCAACATCCTCGCTCGTCGCGGCGTGCTGGTGTCGGAGATCGACCTGCGGGCCCAGCTCCGCCTGCTCGAGGTGCGGCGCGAGCTGGAACGGCTGATGGCGCGCGGCGCCGCCGAGCGCGCCACCACCGAGCAGCGCAAGCAATTCTCCGAGATCGCCGCCGGCATGCGCCGCGCGTCGGAAAAATCCGACGATCTGCTGTTCATGCGGCTGGATCACCAGTTCAACACCCTGATCTCGGCGGCGTCGCGCAACGAGTTCGCCTCCCGCGCCATGGGCCTGATGCACGGCCTGTCGCGCCGCTTCTGGTACCAGCATTACAAGGAAGCGGCCGACCTGCCGCTCGCGGCGCGGCTGCATGCCGACGTCGCCGAAGCCGTCGCCGAGCGCCGCGTCGATGCCGCGGGCGCGGCCTCCGACAGCCTGATCGACTACATCGAGAGCTTTGCGCGTTCGACGCTGTAGGCGTTTTCAGAATTCCACGACCGTGCGGATCGAGCGGCCGCGCCGCAACGCCTCGAAGCCGTCATTGATGCCGTCGAGGCTGCAGCGGCCGGTGATCAGTTCGTCGAGCTTGAGCCGGCCGTCGAGATAGGCCTGCGCCAGCAAGGGGAAGTCGCGCCGTGGCCGCGCGCCGCCGTAGCTCGAGCGGCGAAACCGCTTCTCGCCCATCAACGCGCCCCAGCGGAAACTCACGTCTTGCGTGACGTCGATCTTGCCGAGCCAGATCACCTCACCGCCCGGCCGCACCGCCTCCGCGGTCTGCCGAAACGCCTGGGGATGGCCCGCCGCCTCGAGGATGACATCGGCCCCTCGCCCGCGCGTCGCCTCCTTTGCGAACTGCACCGGGTCCTCGCGCGCAGCGTTGACGGCGTGCGTGGCGCCGAGTTGCCGCGCCAGCGCAAGCTTTGCATCATCGAGGTCGACGGCGATAACAGCACCGGCGCCGGCGAGCCGGGCGCCCTGCACCGCTGCGAGCCCAACCGCGCCGCAGCCGGTGACCATCACGGTGTCACCATGGCTGATGGCGGCGATGTTCAGCGCGGCGCCGACGCCGGTCATGACACCGCAGCCGATCAGGCAGGCGCGATCGAACGGAATGTCCCTGGGCACGACGATCGCCTGCTGCGCCGGCAGTACGACATACTCCGAGAACGCGCCGAGGAACATCAGATGCGCCAGGCTACCGCCGCTAGCGAGCTGCGCCTTCGAGGCGCCGTCGAAATGCACGCCTTCCGTGCCCTTGGCGAGATAGGTCTCGCACAGGATCGGCTGCCCACGGTCGCAGTGAAAGCAGCGCCCGCAATGCGGATTCCAGGACAGGATGACGTGATCGCCGACACGCACGTCACGCACCGCGCTGCCGACCTCCTCGACCACGCCAGCGGCCTCGTGCCCGAGGATCATCGGCAAGGGGTATCGCAGCGATCCATCGATCACCTCCAGATCGGTGTGGCAGAGCCCGGCGGCACGCACCTTCACCACGACGTCGGTCGGCGTGGGCGGTACAAGCGAAACGCGCTCGACGGAGAGCGGCGTTCCGCTTTGATGCAGCACCGCCGCTCGACAGGTCAGGGTCATCTCAAAATTCTCTCGCCGGAGATCAGCGCGGAGTTAGGCCGTTGGTCCAGACCGCAGCGCCGCGACCGCCTCGTCGAGATCGGCCGAGGAGAGCTCCCATTCATTGCCAAAATTGGCGACGATGCGCCGCATGAAGCTCTGGTGCAGCGCCTTCGCCGCAGCCGCGTCGTGCAGATGATCATAGAGCAGCGCGAAGGCCAGCTGTGCCGGCTCGGGCCCCTCGTAGCTCCATTCGAAGCCGTGCTCGGTGAGCCGAAGCTGGTCGTAGTGCGGTGACAGCGGCTCGCCGTCGACCAGCACGGAAATGCCGTCGATGGTGCGGTCCCCGGCATAACTCGCCATCGGAGTCTCCTTGTGCAGCATGATGTCAGGATCCCGGCGGACGCATCTTGAGGTCCTTCTTGACGACCTCGGGGAAGATCCACATCGCGACCGTGGCGAATACGCCAAGGAAGGCGACCGCGTAGCTCGGTCCCTGCTGTCCGAGATAGACCATGAAGAAGTATCCGCAGGCCGCCGTGGCGAGGCACGCCAGCGACAGCATGAGCTTGATGTGGCTCGGCATCGAGACCTCCCTCTAGGTCCACATGTGGAACGATGGTGCGGCCACGCCGACCAGCAGCGCAAGCGCCGCAATCATGGCGCAGCAGGACAGCCGCAATCCCGCGCGTCCGTCGCGCCACCAGTCCGGCAGCGCCTGAAACAGCCCAGGCAGGAACAGGAACAGCACACCGCCCACGACGACGACGGTGGTCCAGCGCAGTTCGACGAAGGCGAACGCCAGCGTGCCGCCGAGCAACATCGCCCACAATGCGGTCGTCATCGTCACCGGCCAAACGACGCGTCCGCGCAGCGGGTACATCCCGGCCAGCTGCAGGAAGCCGATGCAGCAGACGCTCCACAGCAAGCCGAACCAGGCGAGGCCGGCGAGATTGGGTTCAAGCTGCGGCATGCGGCACCGATTGCTCCTTCACCGCGACCCGCGGCGTCCGCGCCGTCCGTCGCATGTCGGTCTTCACGTAGCGCGTGCTGTAGCCGTTGAAGACGTGGCCAAGCAGGCCGCGATTGAGATCGGAGGTGCCGAACACGTAGTCCATCACCGGGAAGGTCAGGTTCATATTCCGCTCCATCATGATCGACTGGTTATGATGGGCGGTATGATGCCGGCGGATGGTGTTGACGAACGGCATGTTGCGCACGAAGGCATTTTCCTCGACGTGGCAGCAGAAATGCATGAATTCGTAGATCAGGTACATCGACGTCGTCGTGGTGATCAGCAGCCAGCCGGTATTGGCCGAGATCACGAGACCGGCGACGATCGCCGGCGGGATCGACATCAGGGTGAACACCACCAGCGCGTAGGGCGGGAAGAAGGTGACGCGCCAGTCGTGATGGTCGGCGAAGCGCATCTCCTCCTCGGTGAAGAACTGATGGTGCATCAGGGTGTGGCGGCTGTAGATCGCGCGCAGCAGCGGCACGTTCGAGGGCCTGTGCATGACGAAGCGATGCACCGCCCATTCGAAGAAGTTCGCAATCAGGAACACCACTGGGATGGTGAGGTATTCCCACCATCTCACCTCGTGCACGTTGGCCAAATAGACGTACAGCGCCGTGAAGCCGATTGTGTAGATCAGCACGACGTGCAGCCAGCCATTGTACCAGCCGACCACGCGCTCGCGGTAGGTCGCGCGATACTTGCGCTGGCGGTCGGTCATCCCTGTTGCAGCCAACTCCATCGCG
>DASVOL010000176.1:0-4221 GCA_036383375.1 Bradyrhizobium sp.
AGCCTTCTCCCGCTCGTCCGACATCTACGACACCACGATCGGCTGGCGCTTCATCAACCCGCTGATGAAGGCGCAGTATGGCGTCGATGCGATGCCGGAGACCGGCGAGAACGTCGCCGAGGAATTCCAGGTCTCGCGCGCTGATCAGGATGCGATGGCGATCCGCTCGCAGCAGCGTGCGGGCGCTGCGATCGCGTCGGGCTATTTCGCCGAGGAGATCGTGCCGGTCCAGGTGCCGGGCGGCAAGGCCGGCCCGATCACCGTCGACAAGGACGAGCATCCGCGCCCCGAGACCACGCTGGAAGCTCTCGCCAAGCTGAAGCCGATCGTGCGCAACCCGGGCACCGTGACCGCGGGCAATGCGTCCGGCGTCAATGACGGCGCCGCCGCGATGATCCTTGCGTCGGAAGCCGCGGTGAAGAAGCACGGCCTAACGCCGCGCGCAAAAATCCTCGGCCTCGCTTCGGCCGCGGTGCCGCCGCGCATCATGGGCATCGGCCCGGTGCCGGCGACCAAGAAGCTGGTCGAGCGTCTCGGCATCAAGGTGTCGGACTTCGATCTGATCGAGCTCAACGAGGCCTTCGCCTCGCAGGGCATCGCCTGCCTGCGCCAGCTCGGCGTCAAGGAAGATGCCGATTTCGTTAATCCGCATGGCGGCGCGATCGCGCTCGGCCATCCGCTCGGCATGAGCGGCGCGCGGCTGGTTTTGACCGCCGTGCACGGCATGGAGAAGCGGGGCGGCAAGCTTGCCCTCGCGACGATGTGCGTCGGCGTCGGCCAGGGCGTCGCGGTCGCGATCGAAAAGCTGAACTAGGACGCAAAGCGGGTGGGCGCCATCAGGCGCCCACCTTGACCAGGCCCGACTTCGGGACGTCGCGTGCGATGAAGTCCGAGTAGGACGACAATTCGCGGCCCTTGGTTTCCGGAAGCAGCAACGCGGCGAGCAGGACGACCCCGTAGGCGCCTGCGGCAAAGATGCCGATTGCGTTGCCGAGACCCAGGGCCGATGCGGCCATCCCGACCACCATCGGGAAGAAGGCCGCGAGCCCGCGGCCGACATTGTAGCAGAAGCCTTGCCCGGCAGCCCGCACCTCGGTCGGATACATCTCGGTCAGCAACGGGCCCATACCGCTGAAGATCCCCGACGAGAAGAAGCCCAGCGGGAAGCCCAGCACCAGCATCATCGCATCTGACACCGGAAGGTGCGTGTAGGCGTAGACGACGGCGCCGGAGCCGATTGCGAATGCGATGAATCCGATGCGCCGGCCGAGCGCGTCGTTGAGGTAGGCGCTGACGATGTAGCCGAAGAAGCTACCGATCACGACCACCAGCAGATAGCTGAAGCTGCCGATCACAGTGATATGGCGTTCGGCCTGCAGAAACGTCGGCAGCCATGTCGTGATCGCGTAGTAGCCGCCCTGCGCACCGAGTGCGAGCAACGAGCAGCGCAATGTGGTCCACCACAGATGCGGACCAAAGATAGCCAGCGTACCGGGCGTTGACCCAACGTCCTTGTGGACCTTGGTGAAGGCTTCCGGTTCGTCGACATGGCGTCGAATGAAGAACGTCGAGATGGCCGGCAGGATGCCGATCAGGAACAGACACCGCCAGGCGTAGTCCTGGGGAAGGAAGGTCAGGATCAGCGTCGCCAGAACGACGGCCAGTCCCCAACCGGCGGCCCAGGAGCCCTGGACGAAGCCCACCACCTTGCCGCGATTGCGCGCGCTCACGACTTCGCCGATCAGCACGGCGCCGGCAGCCCACTCGCCGCCGAAGCCCAAGCCCTGAAGGCCACGACAAACCAGCAATCCCCAGAAGCCGGTGGTCAGGCCGCAAAGTGCGGTAAAGACAGCAAACCACAGCACGGTGATCTGCAAGGTTCTCACCCGTCCCAACCTGTCCGCCATGATGCCGGCCAGCCAGCCCCCGACGGCCGAAAGCACCAGCGTGCTGGTCGCGATGGTTCCGGCCTCGGCTTTTGTGATGAACGAGATGCCGATCAGAACCGGTATTGCCATGCTGTAGATTTGCACGTCGAGCGCGTCCAGCGCGTAGCCGCCGAAGCAGGCCCAGAATGTGCGTCGCCCGTCCTTACCGAGATCGGTGTACCAATCGAACATGTTGCCGTCCCCCATTGATGATTTGATCAAGAATTCGAAATTCGCGCTCGTCGGCCGGACGATCACGTGCCGTCGGCGAACAACGGATCAGCAACCGCCGTCCGCGCCGAAAGCGGCGCGCGGCGTGCTGGACGACGGAGCTGGATCTGGTCAGCGCGTGCTGAGGTGCGACCGGCCGCGCCTCATTTGCGCTGAATTCGGCGGCACATCGTCTTAGTTCGAGCATGCCGCCCCGAAGGGGCGGTCTCGCTTCGATCAGCCCGCTCGAGGTGCCCCTGGCCATGCCAAATCTCTCTGGTGCAGGGACGCATCATCATGACCGGTTCGTGAAAATGGAAATCGTCTTTATGGATCAGGGCTGATCAGCTTTCGTTATGACCCAGAATATCGCGGGCCAAAGCTGCAATCGCGCCAGGCAATCCCTCGCCGGGGGAGAGCCAGCAGGCAAGGAAGTTCAGTTTCGACAATTGGATGGTCGATGGCAGCAGCCGAAGCGTTCCGGATTCGATCTCGCTGCGGATCACCACAGCTGGAATCGCGGCGATACCGATCCCGTGCTGCGCCAGGGAGACGATGGTTGCCAGCGAACTGTTGGGAAATATTCGCGCGACCGGCAGATGCGGATCTGCAAGCGCCGCAACCAGTTCGGCATAAGGCTGTGTATTGTGGGCGTAGGTCAGGATCGGCGTCGTCCCGATGCTGGCGCGCGTCAGCGCTGTGTCGCCGATCTCCAGGCGAGGCGACGCAGCCCATGCCAGGTCGAGTGAGCAGATCGGACGCTCCTGGGCGCTGATTTCTCCACTCGGTCCAAGCATGAAGGCCAGGTCGATCTCGCCGCCACGCAACGCTTCGCGCAAATTGACCGATACATCGGTCTGCACATTCGGGGTCACCCCGGGGTGCTCGACATGCAGACGCCGCAGCAACTCCGGCAGCAGGATATGAACGATGGTCTCGGCGACGCCAATCCGTATCAGGCCGCGCATGCCGCCCTGCTCGCTCAGCGTGGAGACGACATCAGCCTGCAGCGCCAGCATACGCCGCGCCTGATCGAACAAGGCTGCTCCGACCGGCGTGAGCGCGGGCCGCAATCCGCGTTCGCGGACGAGAAGGCGGACGCCGTACTCAGCCTCCAGCGTTGCAATCCGCGCGGATATCGCCGGCTGAGTCGTGTTCAATTTGGTCGCGGCACGGCCAAAGCCGCCGAGCTGTGCCACCCAGTAGAACGCCTCCAGTGTGCGGATATCGATCATGCAGGCAACATCCAACGTATTGCGGAATAAAACCACGTCGTTCCGGCAACGCAACATTCGTTCCAGGGCGCCAGAAGCTTGCCGTGGCAACTATTTGCCTCGGCGATGGCCGGCTGCCTGCAAGTCAAGATCGAAAATGCCAATTAAAACAGTCTCTTGGGGGCAGTAAAAACAGCCCTTCCCCGAATTGGTTATGTCCGATAATGATCTGCGGCGAGGCGCGCTTGCGCGTCCGCGGAGGAATCGCCATGACCCTGTTGTATCCGCTGCAATCGCTTGCGGCCCATCCGGCGCGGCTGTCGCCGGACTATCGCTCCACCGTGAAGCGCTCGCCCTCGAGGCCGCTGATCCCGATGCGGCACACGCTCTCGGAACTGACCGGTCCGGTCTATGGCCATGAGACGGTGCGCGCGCACGACAACGATCTCACCATCCAGGCCAAGGGCGAGCCACTCGGCGAGCGCATCATCGTGCATGGTCATGTGCGCGACGAGGACGGCCGCGGCGTGCCGAATACGCTGGTCGAGCTGTGGCAGGCCAATGCCTGCGGCCGCTACATCCACGTCGTCGACCAGCACCCCGCGCCGCTCGATCCGAATTTTACGGGTGCCGGCCGGACGCAATCCGACGCGGATGGCTACTACAAGTTCATCACCATCAAGCCGGGCGCCTATCCGTGGGGCAATCATCACAATGCCTGGCGGCCCGCGCATATCCACTTCTCGGTGTTCGGGCATTCCTTCGTCTCGCGTCTCGTCACGCAGATGTATTTCCCCGGCGATCCGCTGTTCCCGTTCGATCCGATCTTCAACTCGGTGACCGACGAGAAGGCGCGGGCGCGGATGATC
>DASVOL010000177.1:0-1610 GCA_036383375.1 Bradyrhizobium sp.
GTTCGCGGCGTGCGAGTTCCTGCGCCGCGCCGGTGACATCTCGGACGAGAAGCGCAACGAGTTCATCCTGATCGCCGACATTCTCGGCGTCGAGGTGCTGGTCGACATGCTCGACCACAGGGTCACCGACGGTGAGAGCGAATCCACCGTGCTCGGGCCGTTCTACCGGGAGAATCCGCCGGTGCTGCCCAAGGGCGCTTCCATCATCAAGAAGACGTTCGACAACGCACAGACCGTCAAGGTCTCGGGGCGCATCAGCGACACTGCAGGCCGGCCGATCGAGGGCGTCACCATCGACGTCTGGGAAGACGCGCCGAACGGGCTCTATGATCTGCAGGATCCGGAGCAGCCGGCCTACAATCTGCGCGGCCGCTTCACGACCGACGCCAACGGCGAATACGCCTTCGTGGCGCTCCGCCCCGAACCCTACCCGATCCCGTATGACGGCGCCGGCGGCGAACTGTTGAAATACATGGGCCACCATCCCTGGCGTCCCGGCCACATCCACTTCATGCTCTCCAAGGACGGCTATCAATCGCTGATCTCGCAGATCTACGATTCCGAGACCAAGTATCTCGACAACGACTCGGTGTTCGCCGTGAAGCAGAGCCTGATCGGCAAGTTCGCCAAGGCGCCGGCCGGCGCCGACACCGATCTCGTTCTCGATTTCGACTTCAAGCTCAAGAAGGCGGCGATCGAGCGCCTCGCCGCGGCCGAATGACACACGTTACGCCCTGCCAGGCGCGGAAAGCCTGGCAGGGTTCACTTTGAACTGACCTGCGAGGACCTATGAGTCGTGCCGTGATCGAAATCGCCGAGCCCGCGGAGCAAGTGCGGAGCCTCGCGAGGGACACTGCGATCCGCAGTATCCGCGCCACCATCGTGGAAGCGCCGACCCGCCGGCGGCACAAGCTCTCCAACACCGAAGTCACGCATCAGGGCTACGTGCTGGTGCGCGTGCTGCTCGATAACGGCGTGACCGGTATCGGCGAAGCCTCGACGCTCGGCGGGCCGCGCTGGGCCGAGGAGAGCGTGGAATCGATCAAGGCCGCGGTCACGAACTACCTGGCGCCGGCGTTGCTCGGGCAGCCTGCCCTCGCCTTCGAAGCCAATGCCTTACGCATGAGCAAGGCCGCGACCCGCAATTTCGCCGCCAAGGGCGCGATCGAGTCCGCCCTGCTCGACGCCGCCGGCAAGACGCTCGGCCTGCCCGCCAGCGCGCTGCTCGGCGGTGCGGTTCGCCAGCGCATGGAAGTGATCTGGGCGCTGGCCTCGGGCGACAGCGGCCAGGAACTGGAGGAAGCAAAGGAGAAGCTGCGGCGCCGCGAGCATCGCCAGTTCAAGATCAAGTTCGGCTTCAACCGCCCTCAGGCGGACGTGAAGCGGTTGCAGACGCTGCGCACCGGCCTCGGCGACGAGGTGCGCCTGATCGTCGATGTCAACCAGGGCTGGACCGAGGCCGAATGCATCCGCTTCATGCCCGCGCTGGAGGAGCTGGACGTCGCGCTGATCGAGCAGCCGGTGTCGGCGCTGCAACTGGAAGCCATGGCGCGTGTCGCGGCGCGCACATCCATTCCGTTGCTTGTCGACGAAGCGGCCTTCACCAAGGA
>DASVOL010000178.1:0-1582 GCA_036383375.1 Bradyrhizobium sp.
GACCCTGTTCGACGTGCTGCTGCCCGTTGCACGGCCCCGGCCGCAAGCCTAAATCTGGGGTATGACCCGGACCACGCTGCTGCAGCGCGATCGCATCACGGTGAACGAGTTTCGCTGCACGGCGGAGCCCGGCGACAAGCCGTTCGTCGAGCAGTTCGCCTGCCATTCCGTGTCCTATGTGCGCAGCGGCAGCTTCGGCTGCCACTGCCGCGGCCGCTTCCATGAGCTGGTGGCCGGCTCGATCCTGGTCGGCCATCCCGGCGATGAATACACCTGCACGCACGACCATGTGGTCGGTGACGAATGCCTGTCGTTCTTCCTCGACCCGGAGCTGGTCGAGACCATCGGCGACCGCACTTCGGTCTGGCAGGTCGGCTCGGTGCCGCCGCTGCCCGAATTGATGGTGATCGGCGAGTTCGCCCAAACGGCGGCAGCTGGCAACAGCGACGTCGGCCTCGACGAGGTCGGCCACCTCCTCACCAGCCGCCTGGTCGAGTTGGTGTCCGACCGCAAGGCGAAACCCCTCACCGCCGGCCTGCGCGACCGTCGCCGCGCCGTCGAAGCGGCGCTGTGGATCGACGCCAATTCACACCATCAGATCGATCTCGACGATGCCGCGGAGCAGGCAGGCCTGAGCACCTTCCATTTCTTGCGGCTGTTCTCCGCGGTGCTCGGCGTGACCCCGCATCAATATCTGGTGCGCTCGCGGCTGCGCCATGCCGCACGGCGGCTGGTGGATGACGACAGCCCGGTCACCGACATCGCCTATGACGTCGGCTTCGGCGATCTCTCCAATTTCGTGCGCAGCTTCCACCGCGCCGCCGGCGCCTCGCCGCTGAAATTCCGCCAGGCCTCGCGCGGCGACCGCAAGATTTTCCAAGAACGCCTTGCGCTGCAATAGCTAGGTTCTTCCGGTCCGCGCGTCCATCGACGCGCCCCAACGACTGGAGACCCCATCATGTACGACCACATCGGATTGCGCGTCGCCGACCTCGACGCCAGCGTGCGCTTCTACACCGCGGTGCTGGCGCCGCTCGGCTTCGTGCTGTGCTCGCGCGACGACAGCGGCGCGGGCTTCGGCCCGAAGGGCGAGCCCGCGCTCTTGCTGCATCTGCACAAGGGCAAGGCGCCGGGCGGCGCGCACATCGCGTTCCGCGCCCCGAGCCATGATGCGATCAAGACATTCCACAGCGAAGGCGTGAAGGCCGGCGGCAAGGACAACGGCGCGGCGGGCCATCGCAAGGACTACAGCCCAACCTACTACGCGGCGTTCCTGCTCGACCCCGACGGCAACAATGTCGAGGCGGTGTCGACCTAAATCTCAATCGTCATCCTGATCAAAGGACCACATTCCATGGCTTCGATTCACAAGGACATCCCGATCGACGCGCCGGCCGACCATGTCTGGGACGCACTGCGCGATTTCGGCGCGCTGCACACACGGCTGGTGCCGGGCTTCGTGACCGACACCAAGCTCGACGGCGACGTTCGCACCGTCTCCTTCGCCAACGGCACCGTGGCGCGCGAGACGTTGGTCGATTGCGACGACACGCGACGACGGCTGGTCTATGCGATCACCAGC
>DASVOL010000179.1:0-2067 GCA_036383375.1 Bradyrhizobium sp.
GACGATCCCGACCGCGGTGTTCTCGCAGCCGGAGGTCGGCACCGTCGGCCTCACGGAAGAAGAGGCGCGGGCGCAATATAGCCACGTCGACATCTACAAGACCGATTTTCGGCCGATCAAGGCGACGATGTCCGGCCGCGACACCCGCGTGCTGATGAAGCTCGTGGTCGACGGCGCGAGTGACCGCGTACTCGGCTGCCACATCGTCGGCGATGCCGCTGCCGAGATCACCCAAGCCGTTGCGATCGCCGTCAAGATGAAGGCGACCAAGGCGGACTTCGACGCCACCGTCGCGCTGCATCCGACCGCCTCCGAAGAACTGGTGACGATGCGCACCCCAACCGCCCGCCACGTGCGCCAGGCGGCGGAGTAGGGTACACGCCATCCGGGGTGATCCTGCGCCCCGGAGGGAGAGATCCCGATGAGGTTTCTGGCGCTCTTGCTGATCATGCTCGCGGGGCCGGATCTCGCATTTGCCGAGGACGCCGTATTCAAGGTCGGCCTCACCACGCGCGATTTCGTTCCGGCCGAACCCTACGATTGGCGCGGCGCCGGCGCGCATGTGCTCCGCGCCGTGATCTGGTATCCGGCTGCGGCCGATGCGCAGGAGCAGCCGCAATGGATCGGGCCACGCCTCGTTCCGCTCGTCAGCACCGGACGCGCCGCGCCTGATGCGCCGCCGGCGGAGGGGCCGCCACGTCCACTCATTCTGCTGTCCCATGGCTTCGGCGGCATTGCGACCGATCTCGCCTGGCTCGGCGCGGGGCTCGCGGCGCACGGCTTCATTGCCGTCGCGGTCAACCACCCCGGCAACAATCGATCCGAGGACAGGACGGTCGACGGTTATGCGTTAAAGTGGCTGCGCGCGGTCGACCTCAGCCGGGTCATTGACGCCATGCGCACCGACCGCACTTTCGGCGATCGGATCGACCCGGCGCGGATCGGCGCTGTCGGCCATTCCTACGGCGGCTACACTGTGATCGCCATCGCCGGCGGCATCACCGATCCGGAGCGGACCCAGGCCTTCTGCCGCTCGCCCGCCGCTGACGCGTTGTGCACGTCGCAGTCTGGTGCGACGGAACTGCGCCAGAAGAGCGTGATACGCCTGACCACCGATCCCGATTTCCGGCAGCGCTACAGCCTCGGTAGCCAGTCCTATCGCGATGAGCGCGTCCGCGCCGTGTTCGCGATGGCACCGGGGCCGGTGCCGGCCTTCACGCCGGAGAGCCTTGGCGCCATATCGATCCCGGTCGCGATCGTCGCGGGAAGCGCCGACGAGATCGCGCCACCGGCCTCGGGCGCCGAGGCGCTCGGCAAGGCTATTCCCCATGCAACGCTGAAGCTGTTTCCGCACGCGGGCCACTTTGTCTTCTTCGATACCTGTACCGCGGTAGGGCGCCTGGTGATCGGAGCCGTGTGCCGCGATCCCGAGGGCACCGACCGCGAGGCGGTCCATGCCGAGACGATCGGCCTTGCGCTCGGTTTCTTCACCGCGAACTTGCGCTGAGCAACAGCGGCGGCAGGGTGAGGACGGAGAGCGAGCCCTGCCTGACAGCGCAACGCCGCCCGCTTAAAATACATGCGAGCGGCGCTGTCTCTAGCCCCAGGAAGGTCGTGGCAAAATCCTGATGTCTTTGAGTCTGCCGACGCGCGCAAAGGTTTCATACCTCTGAAGGGGTAGGTGCCTCGGCAATACCGGCGCACTACCGGAGGCCGCACCCGGTGCCGGGGAACTAGGGCACCCTTGTTGACGTGCATATGCACCGGCGTCGCTTCCCTTGGGCTGCTCGACGCGCGTGCTCAAATCGAATCCATTTTGCGGCGAATGGCTCGCGTCACGGCGCTTGTGCACAGATGGTGCGCGACGGGCAGCGCGGCGATGTCGCGCGCGTTGGAACCTTGCGCTATGCTGGCAGTTCCACTCCAAACAGTTTGATGTCTCAAATTGAGGGAGCCGCCCATGAGAGGCCCAACCGAGCAGGAGATTCGGACCCGCGCCTACGAATTATGGAAGGACGCCGGCGAACCGCCGGGCCAGATGGATCAACTCTGGTACAAGGCCGAACG